>JBAVOA010000032.1:0-3069 GCA_049691635.1 Aestuariivirga sp.
ACCTGGATGACCGCCGAAAGCTGCAAGCTCGATGATTTCGTGAAACTCATCGCCCGCGAAACCAGCCTGAGCGACTATCCCCTGGCCAGCGCCATTCAATCCAATGTTCTGATCTACGAGGGCGATGCGGTGCGCGCCGCTGCGAAGGACACGGACCACCGCAAGGCCATCATGGCCGAATGGGCCGAGGCCATGTATTCAGGCCCCGGCATCGTGGTGTTCAAGAATGCCTTCCCGGACAAGGCAGTGATCGACGCGGCAACCGCCCAGTTCAACGCCATGATCCGGAAGCAGCATGAAACCAATACGGGCGGCGGCGATCATTTTGCCAAACCCGGTGCCAATGACCGCATCTGGAACGCCTTGGAGAAGCTCTGCCTCGAGAATCCCGAGCTCTTCGCCAGATACTATGCGAATGACATCGTCGCCCTCATTTCCGAAAGCTGGCTTGGCACCGGCTACCAGGTCACCTCGCAGCTCAATGTGGTGAACCCCGGCGGCGAGGCCCAGTCGGTGCACCGCGACTACCACATGGGCTTCCAGACCGCGGCGGAAATCGAGCGGTTCCCCTTGCACGCCCACCAGCTTTCGCCGGTTCTCACCCTGCAGGGTGCCGTCGCCCATTGCGATATGCCGGTCGAAAGCGGCCCGACGCTCTATCTGCCCTACTCGCAGAATTTCGTGCCCGGCTATTTCGCCTGGCGCAAGCCCGAGTTCAAGGACTACTTCAACAAGAACTATATCCAACTACCGCTCGCCAAGGGCGATGCGGTTTTCTTCAACCCTGCCCTGTTCCATGCGGCGGGCCACAACCGCACCAAGGATGTGAAGCGCATGGCCAACCTTCTGCAGGTCTCCTCGGCCTATGGCCGCGCCATGGAAAGCATGGACCGCGCCGCCATGAGCGCCATCCTCTACCCCGCGCTCCGCAAAATGAAATTAAACGCCGGTGAAATCTCAAACGCCATCGCCGCCTGCGCCGAGGGCTATGCCTTCCCCACCAACCTCGACCGCGATCCCCCCATCGGCGGCCTTGCCCCGCAAACCCAGCAGCAGCTCATGGCCAAGGCCCTGGCTGAAAATTGGGAAACTGACATCTTTACCGCAGCGCTAAAAAAACATTCCTGGCGCCGTCTCACCTGATCACGCAAAGCGCACCGCATAGACGGGCGGCAGCGTATGGCTCACCATCTGCCAGCTGTCGCCCTGGTCTTCCGAGACCCACACCCCGCCCGTGGTTGAACCCATGGCAAGTCGCTCGCCGGTTTCGTCAATCGCCAGTCCGTGGCGGAACACAAGATCATAGGCGTGCTTCTGCGGCAGACCTTTTTTCAGGCTCTTGAAGGTCTTGCCGCCATCTCTGGTGCGCGTCACCACCAGCGCACCATCAACCGGAATGCGCTTCTCATCCTTGATGCCGGGCACGAACCACACCTTGTCCGGGTCCTTGGGATGAACCACCACGCCAAAACCGAAAGATGAGGGCTTGGCCTTCACCTCGGTCCAGCTTTTCGCATTGTCCGTCGATTTGAAAATGCCGCAGTGGTGCTGCACCCAGAATTTTTCCGGCGCCCCCGCACATTGCACCATCATGTGCGGATCCTGTGTATCGGGATTTTCCGCCTGCTCCTTAGGCCCCTGGTCAAACTTCATGCCGTGGGCCGACTGCGCCCATGTCGTACCACCGTCATGGGTCACCCACACGCCGCCGCAGGAAATGGCAACGCGTACGGTTTTGGGATCACGGGGATCAACACAAATCGAATGGATGCCCGGAATGTCGGCCCCGCCGCCCATCCATTTGTTGCGGTCCGGATGATGCCAGAGGCTTTCGATCAGCACCCAGCTCTTGCCACGGTCTTCCGAGCGGAACAGCCCGCCCGGCATGGTGCCAGCCCAGAGCACGCCCTTTTCCTTTGGCCCGCCCGTTTCAAGGGCCCAGATCAATTGGGTGGACCAGTTCACCGGCTTTCCCCAGCCATCGTTGTCCACCAGCCCTTCAGGTTTTGCAGGGTAGCTGGGAGAGGCGATCTCCACCCACTTCTTCTTGCCCTTGTCGCGGCGGTGCAGCTTGATGCCGAAATGGCCATGATTGAGAGCCGCGTAATCCGCGCCGTCGCGCGGGTCATGCAGCGCAAGCGTCACATTGTCGGCGACAAAATGCGCCTCCTTCACGGCCCATCCGCCCCGGCCCTTTGCCACCTCGAACAGGCCCTTGCGCGTCGAAACCAGTAGCGTCTTGCTCATCGCCTAACCTCCCGAAAGTGCTTGCATGACATAAACTTCGCTTTTTGGCTGGACCGCATCGCTGAGGCCAACCCAATCGCTCACCCGTTTGCCGTCCACCAGAATGGTCATGTGCTTGCGCAGCGCCGCCTGGTCATCCAGAACATAGGTCCGCAGACGCTCATTGGTCTCGAAAACGCTGCTCAAGACCTCGCGCACCGTCTGGCCCTCGGCCTCGACGATGGGGCAATCCACATGCCTGCGCAAATTGCTGGTAAAAGTCACACGCGCCATGGGGCGATACTGTCACATTCCTAAAAACCTGCCAAGCCGCTACGATTCACCAATGTTGCGGAGAACCTTCCTGCTCGCCCTTTTTGTGCCAACTGTGGCCCGTGCCCATTCCTTCCGCCATGGCGACATCGCCATCGGCCATGCCTGGGCCCTGCCCAGCCAGCAGAATGACGGCCAGGTTTTCTTTCCCCTCGCCAATCAGGGCCGCAATCACGATGAGCTTGTGGCCGCACGGTCGGCAATTTGCGCCACCATCGAATTGCGCCAGAACAATCGCTATGACGACCCGCCGCTTGCCGCAATCGCGCTCGACCCGGAGAAGCCGGTTCCCATGCGCCAAACGGCGCGGCACTTGAGGTTGGTGGGTTTGAGAAAACCCCTGCTTCCAGGCGACCGCTTCACCCTCGTTCTCGATTTCCTCAATGCCGGTGAAACCGAAATTGAGGTTTTCGTGGAAGAAAAGCCGAAGGATTGAATTTTTCAGAGTAGGAAAATAATGCTTGACTTTGATACTAGGAATGTTATTCTATTATCAGAGAGGAGTATGGT
>JBAVOA010000033.1:0-4019 GCA_049691635.1 Aestuariivirga sp.
AGGCCTTCACCGATTCGCCTGACCTGTTCCCTCACGAAGCAGCATTCGAGTTCCATGGGCTTTACGCGGACGCGCTGGCCCGTCTGAAGCCGCTGCTGGATCGGCGTGGTGACGCTGGCCTGGTCCGCCGCTGCCATGGTGACATCCATTGCGCCAACGTCGTCATTCTCGCGGACAAGCCCGTCCTCTTTGACGCCATTGAGTTCAGCGAAAAAATAGCAACGATTGATGTCCTTTATGATCTGGCCTTTCTCATCATGGACCTCTTGCGCCACGCCCAGCACCGTGCCGCCAATCTTGTTCTCAACCGCTACCTGCATCTGCGCCGCGCCGAAGAAGACCTCTCGGGGCTTCAGGCCCTTCCCCTGTTTCTTGCCACGCGCTCGGGTGTCCGCGCCCTGGTGACCGCCGATCTCGTGCACGAGCTGCCCGCCTCGGAGTCCTCCAAACTTTGCGGGGCGAGTCATGACTATTTCTCAGCCAGCATTGCGTTCCTGAAGCCGTCGGCGCCACAGATTACCTGTGTTGGCGGCCTTTCCGGAACGGGAAAATCGACCTTGGCGGCGGCCTTGGCCCCATCGTTAGGCCCGCCTCCCGGCGCCCTCCACATCCGCAGCGATGTGGAGCGCAAGGTGCTGGCAGGGGTTGCCGAAACTGGGCGTCTTGGCCTTGAGCACTACACACCGGCGAACTCCGTGAAAGTCTATGCCGCGCTGTTCGACCGGGCCGAGCGTGCGCTGGCCGCCGGGCGGGCCGTTATCATGGACGCTGTGTTTGCCCACGAGAGCGAACGTCATGCCGCCGAGAGCCTCGCCAAGCGCAAGGGTGCCAGCTTCCATGGAATATGGCTTGAGGCAAGGCCTGAAATCCTGAAGGCGCGTGTCGCCGCACGCATTGGCGATGCGTCCGATGCCACCCCTGAAGTCATCGAGGCCCAGCTCGGCTATAATCTGGGAAATATGACCTGGAGCAGCGTCGATGCTTCCGGCAGTCCTGAAGAAGTCCATGCCCGCGTCATACGACTGCAAGAGGCTCACAAATCAATTTGAATCTGATGCCCTTTGGGCGGTTGCGCTGAAAGCCGGTTCACCAGGTTGATTCACATCAATGCCGCCTGGACCAGAAAGGCATTGAGTTGAGCCAGTACCCGCAGCGTGACCTATTTTCCGGTCAGGATGGGCGAGGTGCTTTCCCGCACGCTGGCACAACTATAACCGGTCGAAGGCGGCCAACTCAAGATCTGAGATCATGAAGCTGCCCACTGCGCTTCACTCAATCGCATCAACTCAACCGCGATCAACCCAAGGTATGTCATAAAAATTGCAGTGGAAAAATCTTAGGTTGCAAGACTTGTCTTTATCCCGGCGTTCTATTGGCGCGGCAAAAGTTGGGAGAGATTTCACATGTCTATCCACGCGACCGTGGCCAGAACTGCCAGCAGAATTTCCCGTAACCCATCAGACATTTGTATCCGCCTTTTGCTGGGGGTACTGCTTGTTTTTTCATTCTGGGTGTGGGCCTCCCGCACGGGGGCTGCAGGTGAGTGGTTTGGACCTTGCCCGGATGGCATAATAACAAAGGCCGGCAATAACTACGCTGCGGGGGCAGCCTTGGCCGACCAGCGCGTCAAGTGCTATTTTCCTGACTCTGCAAGTATAGTCGGTCATACTGTGGCGCCTCTTTCCGTCACGGCACACACGTTTCCCAACAATGCCGGATGTGTTCGCCAGCCAAACGGCACTTTCACCTGCAGCGCCCAGGTTCTTTACCGGTGTACCGGGCACGACCTGCCCGTATCCGCAGGTTACTGTGCGTTGCAGATAGATTTGGCAATCGATAATGGCTGCTCGGCGACTGCCGGCAATCCAGTTGAGATTGCTACTGGCCGGAAAGCCGAAACAACGTTGGACTGGACATCTGGCGGGACATCCCCGCTGGTGTTTTCCCGCAAATATTCAAGCCTCCATCTGCTGGGAGGAGCGCCCGCCTACTCTAGGCTGGGCGTGGGTTGGCGCAGCAGCTTTGACGCGGGTGCGAACTACCTCTTCTCAACGGGAGTTTCCAACCCAACGCAGGCGCTGGGTGGTGACAGGGTTCATATCGTTCTTCCCAATTCGAACGAATACTCATTCAGGCTGGATGGTGGCATATGGAAGCACACGTTGCCAAGGCCCCATCCCGCGTTGGCAGGTTATGTGTACTGGGATCAGTACCGCACTGATTTGGACGTTGCCTTAACTCTTACAACTGAATTCGTGGAGTTGCGTACGGCCTCAGGCGAAAGATACATTTTCGACCTTGAAGGCCGCCTCGTAAAGATCGTGTTTCCCAATGGCTATTCGCAATTTCTATCCTACTCAGGAAAACTCAACACGAAAATAACCGACAGCTTCGGAAGAACCCTGTCATTTGAGTATTGGTCGGAAGTGGCGAAAGCCGGGCTGCTGAAGGCCGTCACAACAAGTGACGGGAAGAGGTTTTCGTTCAACTACATTGATCCGGCTGTTTCAAACGGGTCGACAGGCGATACGGTGTCTCAAATCGACTATTCGACACTGGAGCTTGCATCGGTGATTTATCCGGATAGCACCCCGGCAACTGACAGCGATAATCCAAAGATAACCTACGAGTATCTTCAAAGCCTGGAGTATCCCTATGCCCTGACCGGAATTTATGATGAGCGTGGTGTAAAATTTGCCGCGTGGACCTATGATGCCAAGGGGCGCGCCACGTCCAGCCAGCACAGCGGCGGAGATGATTTTACAACGTTCAGCTATGATGATGTGAACAACAGGGTAACGGTCACGAATGCACTTGGCAGGTCCACGGTCTATTCATACACAAGAGTTTTTGGAATACTCCAGCAGTTGACTGCCGTGGACGGCGTTGCCACGACAAACTGCGCCGCCTCCAATACGGTCTATGCCTATGACGCAAATGGATTCCGAAGTCAGGCTACGGATGCCGAAGGGCGCATCAGCAAATGGGTGCGCGACGGGCGGGGGCTGCCAACGAGCACC
Source organism: Aestuariivirga sp. (assembly GCA_049691635.1). GTDB lineage: Bacteria > Pseudomonadota > Alphaproteobacteria > Rhizobiales > Aestuariivirgaceae > Aestuariivirga. The sequence continues at coordinate 3,021 of JBAVOA010000033.1, forward strand.
ACCGAAGGCTTTGGAACCGCGGTTGCGCGCACCACCGCAACAACCTGGGATGCGACACGGCCCCTGCCCACTCAAATCGTGGCGCCGGGGCTAACCACCAATATGGCCTATAATGCAGCGGGCCAGATGACCTCGCTCTCGCGGGTTGACACCACAACCACGACACTGCCCTATTCCACCAACGGCCAGACCCGGACCATTACATTCGATTACACCAGTTTTACCGCACCAGCACCGCCGGCAATCGGCCCTTCCGGCACATCTTTGTCCGATGTAACGCTTACCCTCGCCAATCCAGATGCGGAAACGGGCACAACCGCAGGCTGGACCAGCACCACGGGTGCAATCGGCGTGGGTGCAGTGGCGCCTTGCAATGTTTCCAAATGCTTCACGGGAGGCACGGTTGCCTCCTCGGTTGCCCATCAGGATATTGCCATTCCTGGGGCAAACACGGCGGAAGTGGATGCCAGCCAGCGTGCTGCACGAATCACCTGGAAGCAGAACTCCTATCAAACCGATCGTGCTTCAATGCGGCTCATTTTCTTGAACCAGGCGGGCACAATCATTGGCTCGGCTGCCGATGAAATCAGAGCGGAAAAGGTCTGGGTTCAGCACGAACATATTGCCCCTGTCCCATCCCTGACCCGAACCATCCGTGTCCAGATGATGATGGATCGCGATAGCGGCATCGCCAACGACGGCTACATCGATGACGTGGCGTTGACGCTCGTGGCTGACGGAACAGCAGCGGCAAAACCCTATCTGCGTCCAACAAATCCCGATGCCCTCTTAGGCAGCACCACGGGCTGGACCGTGAGCGCAGGCACGATCGCCACCTCGACAGCTGCACCCTGCACCTATTTTGCCTGCTTCAAGGAGACGGGCAGCGGAACCGACTCGTTCTCCCAGACCATTACGCTTCCGGCTGATCGCATCACCGAGATTGACGGTCTGGCACGGGGTATCGAACTGCAGTGGATCGACCTTGCCACATCTGCA
>JBAVOA010000034.1:0-2526 GCA_049691635.1 Aestuariivirga sp.
GTTCAGGAATGCGCCAGCGCCTTTTTCGGCGGTGAACAGTTCATCGGTGATCGGATTGTAGGTGACGGCGGCAACAATCTCGCTCTTGCGCTCAAGGGCGATGGAGATGGCAAACAGCGGCAGGGAATGCATGAAGTTGGTGGTGCCATCAATGGGATCGATGATGAAGCGGTGATCCGGGTCGGTTCCCTTGACGGCGCCCGATTCCTCCATGAGGAAACCATAGCCGGGACGGGCCTTTTCCAGTTCGGCGCGCAGCACCTTCTCGCAGCGTTTGTCGGCGGCGGTTACATAGTCGCCGGGGCCCTTGACCGAGACCTGCAGATTGCTGAGTTCGCCATAGTCGCGCTGCACGCCGCGCGCGGCCTTGCGGACGGCGGCAATCATGATGGTCATGGAGGGAGAAGCGGCCACGGCAAAATCCTTTTTATTTTGGGGCAGGGGTTAGCAGGCCTTGGCGTGGAAGGCTAGCTTCCGGTTTTTGCGGTTTCAGGCTTGAAGGCGGCGGCGCGGGTTTCGGCATCTTTTCGCCCGGCTTCGGCCTGCTTGGCGGCAAAGTCGTCAAGCCAGGGGTCCGTGCGGCCGCCCTTGTTTGCCAGGATATTCCATTTCATCGCTTCGATGGGATCGAGTGTCACGCCACGGCCCGTGGCGAAAAGCTTGGCAACGCGGTTCTGGGCCACGGCATTGCCATGACGGGCGGCAACCAGCATCCATTTTGCGCCGACGGCTTCATCCCGTTGCACGCCTTCGCCACGGAAAACCAGCACGCCGTAGTCCAGGGCAGCGTCCGGCAGGCCTTGCACCGCCGCTTTGGAAAACCAGGTGGCTGCCGTGAGCTGGCTTTGCTCGACAGCCTTGCCATCGAGATAGAGCAGACCGAGATTGTATTGCGCCTCGGCGAAACCTTGATCTGCTGATTTCCTGAACCACGCAGCGGCATTCGGCCAGTCGGGTGCGGTACCATAGATGCCGGTATAGAGCAGGCCGAGATTGTATTGCGCCTGCGGGTTGCCGCCATTAGCAGCCTTCTCCAGCCACTTGGCGCCGTTATCGGCATCGGAATTTCCAAGTGAACCGTCGAGGTAAAGCATGGCGAGGGAGAACTGCGCGCCGGGATGGTTTTTCTCCGCCGCCTTGGTGAACCATGAGAGGGCTTTTTGGAGATCCTGCTTTACGCCGCTGCCGGTCTGGTAAAGCGCTCCCATCATGGCCATGGCGCGGGCATCGCCGTCCTTGGCAAGGGCCTCGGCAATCTCGCGGGCGCCCTTGAAGTCCTTGTCTTCGAACAAGGCTATAGCCTCTTCAAAGGTGGCTGCCGCCAAAGCCGGCGTACCCAGCGTGAGCAGGAGAAGAAGAGACAGGACAAATTTCATCAGGCCATCCGTTGCGTCAGCCCGGAGACAACCCTTTGCGCTTCCTCGGGGGAAGCCCACATGGCATCCGAGGGGCGGATAAAGTCCGGATTCTGCGGCAGCAATATGTCGAGCTTGTCACCCTCCACAGGATCGAGGGCCACGCAGGGAATTTCAAACAGGTCCGACCACCAGCCGATGATCGGTTCGCCCGGCGTGTAGGTATTCTGCGAAAGGGCGATATAGTCGGCACCATCTTCGGCTGCCTGCATGGCAGCGTGGCGCGAGGCTCCGCAGAAGGCGCCCAGAATGTTTTCTTTGCCGATGGCTTGCCGCGCTTTTGCCACATCTCCATCGGCTGCATCGAGATGCACGCCGTCGCACTTCAATTCGGTTGCACCATCTGCGAGGACGGCGAGGCCGAGGCCTTGAAGCTTTGACGTTACCGCTTGCAGAATGTCTCGCGGAACAACGATGCTGGCGACATCGCCTGCAGAACAGGCGGCGGTGGCGCAGGCCAGCAACCGGTCAGCGCCCAGGCCAACCGGAGCCACGAGGAAGAGGCGGGGATTTGCCATGACGACCGGAAATTACTTTTCCAGCGACTTCGACCATTTGCCTACGGAGGCGAGGGCGTTCATATTGGCGCGGTGGGCGAAGGCGGCGCGGGCTGCATCAACGTTGGCATCCTTGCCGCCCCAGGCCTTCAGCGCATCGGCCTGCAGGGCGCGGCCGTAGGAGAAGGTAAGCTTCCAGGGGAGTGGACCCGCCGCATTCATGTAGTGCAGATGCGCCGTTGCATCCTTGCTTGACTGGCCGCCGGAGAGGAAGGCAATGCCAGGCACCGCCATGGGAACGCAACGCTTCAGGACGACCAGGGTCTTCTCGGCCACTTCTTCCTGGGAGGCCTGGGTCGGGCACTTCTTGCCGGAGATCACCATGTTGGGCTTAAGGATAATGCCTTCCAGCTTTACGCCGGCATAGTAGAGTTCCTGGAACTGTTCCTTCAGGGCCCATTCGCTGATGCGCATGCAGGTATCGATATCATGGTCGCCATCCATGAGAACTTCGGGTTCAACCATGGGCACGATGCCGCCGGCCTGGCAGATGGCGGCGTAGCGGGCGAGCGCGTGGGCATTGGCGTGAATGGCGTTGTGGGTGGGGATGTTCT
>JBAVOA010000035.1:0-4900 GCA_049691635.1 Aestuariivirga sp.
GGGGCATAGAAATGATCCCGGCCATGGAGCGTGTGGCCGGAAAAGGGCGAGGCGCCCTTGCCGGTAATCACCAGCACCAGGCGAAAGCCCTCCAGGCGGCGATTGGTCAAAAAATCCAAAAGACGTAGGCGCGCTTCCTCGAGTCCCATCCCGTGGAGATCGAGGCGGGATTCAATCTCGACGTTGCCGCGCGTCAATTTCTGTCCGGTGCGCCGGTCAAAACCGGTGATGGGCGGGGCGGCCCGGTTGAGCGTAATTTTGGGTGCGGAAGCTTTCGGAGCCAGGACATGCAGGGCCTGCTTTGGCAACGCGACCTGCGCAGCGCTCATCTTGAGCGCGCGTTTTCCCAAAGGCCTGATGGTGCGGGCTACCTCATCCCAGAGGTTGCGGTCGTGAACCTCGAAGGATTTCCTTTTCATCGCGCCGTCAAAAGCCTGGCGGCCAGTTTTTTCGGCAGCAGCACGGTCATGGCGCCGGGGCTTTTCATCTGCCCGGCAACAAGCGCTGCCCTTTCGCCCCAGCCCCAATAGACATCGCCGCGGACATGGCCCTTGATGGCCGTGCCCGTATCCTGGGCCACCATGAGATGGCGGAACTCCCGCATTTCGCCCGCATTGCCCGATGGCACTTTCGCATCGAGCCAGATGGGCGTTCCAAAAATCCACAGGCTGCGATCTACGGCGAGGCTCCGTAGCGGCGTGAGGGAGACCTGTTGTGCACCCGGAGCGCCCAACGAGGGATCAGCAACCTTCACTTCGCGGAAGAAAATGAAGGACTTGTTTTCCCACATGAGCTTTCGCGCTTCAGCGGGATTACCTTTCATCCAGGCGCGCAAGTCCTGCATGGACATGTTGTCCTTGCCGATAATGCCGCGCTCGACGAGCAGTCCGCCAATGCCGGTATAGGGCTGGCCCGTTTTCAGGCCATAGGCCAGGCGCATGGTGCTGCCGTCGGCAAAGCGAATACGGCCTGAACCCTGGATATGAATGAAGAAGGCATCAACCCAGCTCCTGAGCCAGACGAGTTCGAGGCCCTTGCCCCTGAGGGCCCCCTCCTCGATTTCCCGGCGCGTAAAATAGCCCGCGGGCTTTCCCTGCACCAGGCGGCCGTATTTCAGATTGAGCCTGGCTTCGGTTGCCGCATCAAAACTCACGAGGTCGTCGGGTTTGCGATAGATGGGAACGTCAAAACCGTTGCCGGGCGTCCGGCTGCCCTCGGCTTCGGGCTCGTAGTAGCCGGTGAACAATCCCTCTGGTCGAACGGGATCGGCAACACTGAGTGCGGTGAATTCCGTTTCAAAAAATGCACGTGGTGACTTTGCCACGAGGGCAGTGTTGCAAACATCAATCCAATCGGTACGCTGGCCGCCAAAGCGAACTTCTCGCTTGAAGGCTTGGCCGGTTGCCAAAATTTCTGTGCAAGATCTTTGAAACGCCGCGAGTGCAGCCGCGTGGTCGTCATCGACCCAGGCATCAATGTGGGCAAAGGGCACAGCTTTGAGAATGGCCTCTGCTTCGGTGTTCATGGCAAGGGAAATGAGGAAGAAGCAGGCAAGAGCGATGCGTCCGATCACGCTTGGGTTTCGGTGGCCACGACGCGCCAGTTCGGATCCTTCTGGGCCACGTCCCGCTCAAAAGTCCAGAGGTCGATGATGTCGCGCACTTCCTTCGGGTTACCATCAATGAGGGCACCCGCCTTGTCGTAGGTTGCCGAAATCATCTGGCTGGCAAATTTGACCACGATGCTGGCACGTTTTCCCGCCACGCCGGCGGATACAAAATCCACCTTTTCAAATCCCACAAACTGGAAGTCCAGCTTTTCGCCAACCTGGGTGCGGGTATCGATGGCCTTGGAGAAGCCGTCAAAAACCTCCTTCGAGAGGAGATTCTTGAGGGCCGGCTTGTCGCCCTTGGCAAAGGCTTCGACGATCATCTCGTAGGCGAGCTTGGCGCCTTCCAGGAATTCCTTTGGCACGAAGGCCGGATCCGCCAGGGCCATTTTTTCAAATCCTGAAGCGAGAGGCGATCCGGCTTCCGCGAAGCCTTTCCAGAGGGGCGCCTTTGGTTCAGCATCTGAATCGGCCTTTTTTGCCGATTCTTCCTTGCCGGATGGAAATTCCAGGACTTTTCCGCCAGCGGTTTCCGACGGAACGCTGCCGTTGGGCCTGCTGGGTTTCGCATAGGGATCAATGGGCGGGCGCTCGTGTCCGGTGCGCTGCCCAAGGACTGACCGCAGGCGCCAGATAACCATGAGCGCAATGGCTGCCAGGGCCAAATTGAGCGGATCAAACAGGTCTTTCATCAGACATTCTCACACTTCGGCGCCTACATACGGAGCAGCACACATTGTACTCGTCTTGAGTTGTTACCTATATAGGAGACTTTGGGACAGGTCCAAGGACCATTCTCCTGGAGTTACTCTGTGGGCCGCCATTTTCCAATCCTTATCCTCGTCCTGCTCTTTGTGGACCTCGCTTCGCTCATCTGGCTTGGGGGATTTCTGGGTGTCTTGCCGGTGCTGGGGCTGGTCATATTGGACATCTTTATCGGCAGTGCGCTGATCCGCCGGAGTGGCGCCAATATCTTCACGATTTTGAATTCTACCCCCAGCGACAGGAAGGCCGTTTCGGGCGGGGCTGCCCAAAGCCTGCTCGGAGCAATTGCCGGGCTGCTGCTCATCATTCCCGGGATTGTCAGTGATTTCATTGCTTTGGCCCTGCTTCTGCCGTGGACCCGCCAGCGCGTGGCGAAGTTTTTTGAGACCCATATTTCCACTGATTTCAGGGGCTACCGCGGGGAAAGCGCCATGGGCGCTGTCATTGAAGCGGAGGCCGTGGAAATCATCGACATCGAAGAGCTGCCAAACCCGGATTCCCGTGCTCCCAGGGACCTATGAAGACCCTGCTTGCGGCACTTCATCCTTCATGTTAGCCACTGCAACCTGTGATTTGAACTTTTCCTTCGGCGCATGAGAGGCATTCGAGATGGCAAAAGCAGTGAAACCCGCACCCCGCAAAACCGCCGCCAAGGCAACAAATGGCGGTGGCAAGGCAGCGGCGGAAAAAGAGCCAAAAATCTCCGAGGGCAAGTCTGGCGGGGCGGTCAATCTGGAGGTTCCGCCGCCGCAACCCGGCACCCAGCCATCCATGCGCATTCTTGGCCAGTATCTGAAGGACTTGAGCTTTGAAAATCCCAACGCGCCCCAGGCGCTTGCCCCCCAGCAAAACCAGCCCGACATCAATATTGCCGTCAATGTGAATGCGCGTAATCTGGCGCCGACGGATTTTGAGGTTGAATTGCACCTGGACGCGAAGGCTACCTCTGAAGGCAAGGTGATATTTGCCTCGGAACTGCTCTATGCAGGAGTTTTCCGCATGGAGAATTTTCCGGCCAACATGCTTCATGCGGCCGTTTTGATCGAATGTCCGCGGATGCTGTTTCCGTTCGCAAGGCAGATCCTTGCCGATGCAACTCGCAATGGTGGATTTCCTCCGCTGATGCTTGATCCGATTGATTTTGCCGGCATGTATCAGAAACGCATGCAGCAACAAGCCGCCGTCAAGGCTTAAGTCTTAGTAAGCCTTCCAGAGCGCCGCGGGGCCTAGGCTCTTCACCATGATTTCGTGGCGTTCGCGTTCTTCCTCGGTGAGCCGTGGCGGCAGTGCACTGGCCCTTTTGGTTTGCACCGGCCCCGTTTTGATTTGGAACTGACGCAGATTATCGCTTGCCGGCAAGGCTAGGGCGATCTGGCGCCCGCCGATGAGTTCCAGATAAACACCTGCAAGGAGCTCTGAATCAAGCAAGGCCCCATGCTTTGTGCGTTTGGCAATATCTATTCCATAACGCTTGCAGAGCGCGTCAAGGCTGTTGGGACCCATGGGGTAGCGTTTCTTGGCGAGCGCCAATGTATCGATGATACGTTCGTAAAGAATTGGCGGCCGTCTGATAAAGCCCAGTTCCGCATTCAGAAAGCCCACATCGAAGCTGGCGTTGTGAATGATCAACACCGTGTCACTAATAAAGGCCAGGAATTCGTCGGCGACCCGTGAAAATACCGGCTTGTCCTTCAGGAACTCGCTGCTGATGCCGTGAACCGCTTCAGCTTCGCGGGGCACTTCACGCTGGGGATTGATGAAGCAGTGGTAGGTCTTCCCCGTCGGAAGGTGGTTCATCAGCTCAATAGCGCCAATTTCGACAATGCGATGTCCCTGGAGGGGATCAAGCCCGGTCGTTTCCGTATCAAGTACAATTTCTCTCATGGCTTTTTGTTTCCCGCCAGTTCCGCAAGCTTCCTGCTTAGGGCATCAACCTGAATTCGCAAATGCTCCATACTGCTGGAATTCTCGATCACAAAATCGGCGCGGGCGCGTTTTTCCATATCGGGTATCTGCCTCTTAAGAATATGGGCCAATTTCTCCTCAGTCATTCCCGGCCTGGCCATCGCCCTCGCCTTTTGGATTCCCTCATCGGCGGAAACAACAATAGTATAGTCCACCTCCCGATCTGCTCCTGTTTCAAAGAGAAGCGGAATATCGAGGATGACATAAGGGCAACTCTGCCCCTGCCAATGGGTAATAAATTCGTTCCTCTTCCTGCGCACCAGGGGATGAACAAGATCTTCCAGTTTTTTTAACTCTTCTGGGAAACCGAAAACCTGTCTTGCCAAAAGAAAACGGTCGATCTTGCCATTGATGATCGCTTCAGGAAAAACCGTACCTATCAGATTTCGGGTTGCCGGCTCTGCACACAAATCATGGACCACAGCATCGGAATCGAAAACTGGAATGCCTTTGATGAAAAAAAGCTTCGCAACCTCGCTCTTGCCAGTGGCGATGGAACCCGTGAGACCGACGGATATCATTCGGTATGGGTTTTTCGAACGTCGGCAGCGATCAGCTCGT
>JBAVOA010000036.1:0-3003 GCA_049691635.1 Aestuariivirga sp.
GCGTAAACTGGATTGAAGGACAGCAGGACGGCGGGATTGTCGCCGATGCGGGCGAGGCCAGCGAGTGCTATGGCCGCGAACCAGACGAGCGTGACGGGACCGAAGAGGGCCGCCACGTTTGCGGTGCCGCGGGACTGGACTGCAAACAGCCCGACGATGATGGCGAGCGTGATGGGCAGCACATAGGGATCGAGCGCCGGGGTGATGATCTTGAGGCCTTCGACGGCGGAGAGCACGGAGATCGCTGGGGTGATCAGGGCATCGCCATAGAAGAGGGCCGCACCGATCATGGCGAGAACGGGGATGAGAACGATTTTGGTGCCCATCACGCGCTGGGCGAGCGCCATCAGGGACAGGGTTCCGCCTTCGCCCTTGTTGTCGGCGTTGAGCAGGATGAAAACATATTTCACGGTGACGACGAGAATGAGGGCCCAGATGACGAGGGAGAGGACGCCGAAGACGATGGGCTCGGTGATGGGGCCGGTCTTGTTGGTGGCGGCGAGAACCGCTTCGCGTATCGCATAGAGGGGGCTGGTTCCGATATCGCCGTAGACGACGCCGATGGAACCGAGGGCCAATATCCAGAAACTTGGCGGCTTGCGGCCGCTGACCTGAATTGCGGGATCGTCTGGTGCCTCGCTGACTTCTTCTACTTTGGCTGTTGCCATTTTTTTCTCCATTGATTTGCTGCGCTGCAGCAAAGGGGAGCGATATAGGCCTTTCCAACGGGGACGATCATGCAAAGTGGGCATGGCTGGCGTGTCGGAGGGGAAATGGAAGCGAGGCTGACTTAACGGATTAAGATATTGAAAAATTATATTTATTTTTATTTTCATTAGTCAAGATCAGCCGATCTCCAACACAACCCTTCCGGTGATCCCGCCTTTTTTCATGCGGGCGAAGATGGCGTTGATGTTTTCCAAGGGCTGGGTTTCGATGTCGGCTTTTACCAGGCCCTGGCTGGCGAAGGCTATCGCTTCATTGAGGTCCTGGCGGGTTCCGACATTTGATCCGCGTACGGATATTTCGCTGTTGACGATGCTGGAGATCGACATCCTGATCTGGTCGGCGTCACCGCCGGGAAGGCCGATGTAGCAGACTGTTCCGGCGGGCCGCAGCATGGTAACCGACTGTTCGAAGGCTCTCGCCGAGACCGCGGTGACAACGGCGCCATGGGCGCCGCCACCGGTCTTCTCTTTCAGGTTTGCTCCGGGATCGCCTTCGCGGGCGTCAATCAAGACCTCCGCGCCCAGGCGCTGGGCATGCTTCAACTTCTCACTTGAGACATCCACAGCGGCCACGCGCATTCCCATGGCTCTCGCATATTGCACGGCGATGTGGCCGAGTCCGCCGATTCCGATGACGGCGAACCACTGGCCAGGCCGTGCGCCGGTGCGCTTGATGCCACGGTAGGTGGTGACACCGGCGCAGAGGATGGGGGCCAGGGCATTCATGTCCACATGGCTGGCCAAGTGGCCGCAGAAGGCGGCGGGTGCTACCATGTATTCGGCATAGCCGCCAGGCTTGCTGTAGCCGGTGGCCTCGGTGCGCGGGCAGATGGTTTCCATGCCCTGCAGGCAATACTCGCAGGTGCCGCAGGACCAGAACATCCAGGGCACGCCGATGCGGTCGCCCCGGGCAAATTCCGCAACGCCCTCGCCCAGTTCCTCGACATGTCCGGTTACCTCGTGGCCGGGGATCAGCGGCAGGGCGGGGTGGGGCGTCCAGTCCCCTTCCACCGCATGCAGATCGCTGTGGCAGACACCGCAGGCCTTTACCTTGATCAGCACCTGGCCGGCGCCTGGTTTTGGTCTTGCAATGGATTCAATTTTCAGGCCTTCGCCGATCTTGTGGAGAACGGCGGCTTTCATCATTGGCGTCATCAACTCATCCTATAGGGCAGCGAAACTCTTGGGGCTGGCCATGGCCCAAGCCTCGCGGATGTTAGGCGAGGTGATGTCGGCAAGCAACTCGCCGGGCTTCATCACGGGATAGAGTTCGGCGAAGCTTATGGTGCGGTCGGGTGCGGCGCGCTGCATGAAATGCTGGGGGCGGAGGTCATGGGGATGGCTGAGGCCCGCGGCGGCGATCAGCTCGGTCAGCGCTTTCACGGTTTCACGGTGGAAGCTTGCCACGCGCTCGGCCTTGTCGGGCACCACGATGGCGCGCTGGCGGGCCGGATCCTGGGTGGCAACACCGGTTGGGCATCGGTCCGTGTGGCAATGCTGGGCCTGGATGCAGCCCACGGCGAACATGAAGCCGCGCGCCGCGTTGCACCAGTCGGCACCCAGGGCCATGACGCGGGCCATGTCGAAGGCCGAGGTGACTTTCCCGGATACGCCGATTTTGATCCGCTCACGGAGGTTTGCGCCGACGAGGCTCGAATGGACCAGGTTCAGGCCGTCGCGGAGCGGCGTGCCGATGTGGTCCATGAATTCGAGGGGTGCGGCACCCGTGCCGCCTTCCTTGCCGTCCACCACAATGAAATCCGGGGTGATGCCGGTTTCCAGCATGGCCTTGATGATGGCGAGGAATTCCCAGTGGTGGCCGATGCACAGCTTGAAGCCTACGGGCTTGCCGCCGGAAAGCCCGCGCAATTTGGCGATGAAGGCCACGAGTTCAAGCGGGGTTGAGAAGGCCCCATGGTTGGCTGGCGAAATACAATCCTTGCCCATTTCAACACCGCGTATGCTGGCGATCTCGGCGGTCACTTTTGCGGCAGGCAAAACCCCGCCATGGCCGGGCTTGGCGCCTTGCGACAATTTGATTTCGATCATCTTGACCTGGTCGAGTTTCGCGGTTTCCGCAAATTTTTGATCGGAGAAGCTGCCGTCGGAATTGCGGCAGCCGAAATAACCGGAACCGATTTCCCAGATGATGTCGCCGCCGAATTCACGGTGGTAGGGGCTGATGCTGCCTTCGCCCGTGTCATGGGCAAAGCCGCCGATCTTTGCCCCGCGATTGAGGGAACGGATGGCATTGGCTGACAGCGAGCCATAGCTC
>JBAVOA010000037.1:0-3851 GCA_049691635.1 Aestuariivirga sp.
GTTATACATCCGTCCACGCTGCTTGATCTCAAACTGTTTTTCTTCGGGTCCTATTATTTGCTGCTGCAAATCTTGATGGTTGGCAGCGTGACCATTCTCACTGTGCCGGGCACGGTATCCGCCCTCAATGTGGTGCTTGGGCCAGCACCTTCGCCTCATGCACCAAGCTATCTCATCACTGCCATCACCATGATTTTAGTTTTCCTCGCAGTGGAATTTGGCTATTGGCTTTCACATTTTATGATGCATAAAATTCCTGCCCTGTGGGAATTTCATAAAGTGCATCACTCCGCTGAGGTGCTAACCCCACTCACCGAATGGCGGCAGCACCCGTTGGAGCTGGCGCTGTTCCCAATTCTCACGGGCGGCGCATCCTGTCTCGTGCAGGGGCCAATGGTGTGGTATTTCGGCCAAGAAGCGCAAATCATAAATCCAGTCACCGCCAACTATATTTCAATGGCTTTCTGGTTCACCATTTTGCACCTGCGCCATTCGGAACTGCCATTCTATGCAACAGGCTTGCTCGGCCACATCATCCAGGCGCCAGCCCATCATCAAGTACACCACTCCACCAATCCAAAACATTTCGACAAAAATCTTGGCTACTGCCTATCGATTTTTGATTGGCTGTTCGGAACGCTTTATGTGCCGCGCAAGGGCGAGAAATTTTCATTTGGCCTTGGCCACAAAGACTCAACCTTGGAAACCGCAATCGGAAGCATGATAGCGCCGATTGGCCGGGCAGGGGCACTTCTGTTTCAGTTGTTTAAACGCAACCACGCATAAAAATTTTTGCTGACAAATGCTGACAATACAATGCGCTAAGGCTGTCTTCGTAAGTAGAAACCCTAGTGCCCGCAGAGCAAATTGTGCAGGATGTTGTCTCGGAAGCGGAGCGGGTCATGCGCAGAACAGCAAACCAGATCATGTAGGACCGCTGGATTCCCAACTAGTTGGAGGGGATTCAAGCTCCAAATAGGGCGGGCACCCTGACATTACCGATCTTTAATTCTGTCGATCGACGGATTTCCAGTGCCACCACCGTCCTATTGCCAGGCAGATGGAAATTTAAGGAGAACCCCATGCAAAGAAATACCAAGATTGCACTCATTGCCCTCGCCGGCCTCGTTGCGGTGGGTGGTGCTGCCTTCGCCCAGACGGGCTGGCGCCACAGCTTCCAAGGCCACAGACCTATGGGCATGGTAGAAATGACGGAGCGTTACGACGCCAATAAGGACGGCAAGATTTCCCAGGACGAAATCGATGGCAACCGCGCCAGCTGGATCGCCGAATTCGATGCCGACAAGTCCGGCGCCCTGACGCTCACGGAGTTCCAGAACCTGTGGCTGAAAGCCCGCAATCAGCAGATGGTGCGCGAGTTCCAGAGTTTTGACCGCGACGGCAACGGCCAGGTCACCCTTGACGAATACAAGCGCCCGCTCGCCTCCTTTGTTGCCGAAATGGACCGCGACAACGATAAGGCCGTATCAGGCGATGAGCTTGCACCCCCGCACCACTGGGGCAAGCGAGGCCACGGCAAAATGGGTCCGGATGAAGGTGGACCGGCAGAAGACGGACCGGACACCCAGTAACATTTCGGCCCGGCCGCGGACATCCTGCGCCGAGCCACACGCATTTCTGGTAACCGATTGTTAACCCTGTTTGCCAGCCGCAATGAAAAATAAGTGAATGTCGGCCATGCTCCGCGCGCGCGTTGCAACAGGGTTGTTCCATGGCCGGTACCTACACGACAAACGAGCAGCTTCATGCCGCTGGACTCCGAGATGCCGGAGCCGCCACAAGGCCGGGAAAATCAACTCTGCCCGTCAGCGCCCATCTGACCCTCATCACAACGTTGCCAAGCCTTGCTGCCCTGGAAAAACCCTGGCTTGCCCTCGAGCACGCAGCAGTCAATGCGCCATCCGTTTTCCAAAGTTACGGCTGGGTTTCGAGCTGGGCCAAAACCTATGCGACAGAGGAGAGCGCCACTGAGCTTTGCGTGATCGCTGGATTTGACCAGGACGAACTGGTCTTCGTTCTTCCGTTGATGAAGGAGAAAACCGGTCCCGTGAAAGTCTTGCGCTGGTTGTCGGAGCCGTTCGGCCAGTACGGCGATGCGCTCATTGCAGCCAGCCAGACGATAAAACCGTGGTTCGACAGTGCCATCGCTTTCATACGCCGCCTGAAAGACATTGATGTCATCAGGTTGCGCCATATCCGCGAGGATTCCGCTGTCGCTGACTACTGCAAGACAAATTTTGTTGACGCACGCCTTGATGAGAAGGCTCCGTTTCTTGATCTCACAGCCTATGCCAGTGAAGAAGGTTACGAGGCCCGCTACACCTCCAGCCAGCGCAAGCGTCGCAAAAAAATTCGCAAGGAGCTGGAGGAAATGGGGGTTGTTGAGTTCAAGCTATTGCCGTCCGGACCCCAGGGAGATGCAGCCTTGACCGAGGCCATCGCGGAAAAAAATCTCTGGCTGGAAGAACGTGGCCGCCAGAACCGCGCCCTCCGGTGCCCACGGATGCTGAATTTCCTGAAAGACCTTTCGCGCACCAAAAATACGGATCTCGCCGTCGAAATATCCGAACTGCGCGCCGGCGACCGCCCCATCTCGTGGGAACTGGGATTCAATTTCCGCAATACCCACTTTGCCTACATCACCTCCCATGTGAACGCATTGACCAATTTATCGCCAGGCCGGCTGCACATGGATCTCTCCCAGCGTCACTGTATCCGCCAGGGCTTGAAGAAATTCGACCTCCTGGTTCCCCATGACCAGCACAAGGAATCGTGGAGTTCAGACTTCATGAGAACCCACGACTACTACTTGCCACTAACACCGGTGGGCCGCATCTATGGCCAAATCTTCTTGCGAACCCTGCGGCCCATCATCCGCCGGATGTACTACAAGTCACCGCAATGGTTCTTGCGTCTGGTGAAGCCCATTTTCGGAATGTAACTGCCAGTTCCCCTGATCGAACATAAAGCCTATTGTTACACTTCTGTTTGAAGGACCGCCATGACGATCACTGAATTCACGCCCCTTGCGGGCCTGCTGGGCGGAGCCCTCATCGGCCTTTCCGCTGTTCTACTGATGGCAGGCCTTGGCCGCATTGCTGGCGCCAGTGGAATATTTGCCGGCCTGTTCACCCTTGATTTCGACGAGGACTTCACCTGGCAGCTAGTCTTCATCATCGGCCTGCTCATGGGCGCAGCCTGGTCCGGGTTGTTCTTCTATGATGTGGCTTCGATATCGTTCAGCGGCGGCCCGATCACAACAATTGCCGGTGGCCTTCTGGTTGGCGTAGGCACCGTGCTGGGCGGAGGCTGCACCAGCGGTCACGGAATTTGCGGCCTGGCGCGCTTTTCCAGGCGCTCGCTGGCGGCGACGTGCACGTTCATGGGTGTGGCGCTGATCACAGTGTTCATCATCCGCCACGTACTGGGAGCCTGAGCATGAGAAAATTACTTGCCCTTGCTTCAGGCGCCCTCTTTGGCGCAGGCGTCACCATCTCCGGCATGGTCAATCCCATGAAGGTTCTGAACTTCCTGGATATCTTCGGCCCATGGGATGCGACACTCATGTTTGTGATGGGCGGCGGCCTGCTTGTGACGATCGTGGGGTATCATTTTGCCATGAAGCGGAGGGCACCACTGTTTGCGTCTTCGTTCAGAATTCCAGCCTCAGAAGACATCGATGCAAGACTGTTGGGTGGCGCTGCGCTCTTTGGCTTGGGCTGGGGCTTGACCGGTTTCTGTCCCGGCCCCGCCATCGCCAGCATGGTCTTTGGCCGCGTGGAAAACTTCGCCTTTGTCGCGGCAATGGCGGTGGGGATGATCCTCGCCAA
>JBAVOA010000038.1:0-2879 GCA_049691635.1 Aestuariivirga sp.
GGCTCTTACATTCCGAAGGAACAGCTTGACCTGCCGATGGACTATGAAGCCTTCGCAGCAAAAGGCGCAATGGTGGGCCATGGCGGCATCGTGGTGTTTGACGACACGGTCGATATGGCGGCCCAGGCGCGCTTTGCCATGGAATTCTGCGCCATCGAATCCTGCGGCAAGTGCACACCATGCCGGATCGGCTCGACGCGCGGCGTTGAGGTGATCGACCGGATCGTGGCCGGCGTCGAGCGCGACAAGAACCTGCTGCTGCTTGACGACCTGTGCCAGACGATGATCGACGGCTCGCTTTGCGCCATGGGCGGCTTGACGCCGATGCCGGTGCAGAGTGCCGTAAAACATTTCCCAGAAGATTTTGACCGTGCTGCAAAAATGCATGCGGCGGAGTAAGGTGACACCATGAGCCTGATCAAAGAAACTGACTTCGGAACGCCGAAAGCCAAATCATCGGTGATGGTGACACTGGAAATTGATGGGCAATCCGTTACCGTTCCGGAGGGCACCTCGATCATGCGGGCTGCCATGGAGCTTGGCACCAAGATCCCGAAGCTCTGCGCCACGGACTCGGTCAATTCCTTTGGCTCCTGCCGCCTCTGCCTGGTGGAAATCGAAGGCCGCAAGGGCACGCCTGCCTCATGCACCACACCGGTTGCTCCCGGCCTCAAGGTGAAAACCGAAACTTCGCGCCTCAACCAGCTCCGCAAGGGCGTGATGGAGCTTTATATCTCGGACCATCCGCTGGATTGCCTCACCTGTGCCGCCAATGGCGACTGCGAATTGCAGGATATGGCGGGGGCGGTGGGCCTGCGCGATGTGCGCTATGGCTATGAGGGCGACAATCACGTGTTCGCTAAGCGCTCCGGAGGCGAAGAGAATTTCCGCTTCAAGGAAAAGGACGAGAGCAACCCCTATTTCACCTTCGATCCGGCCAAGTGCATCGTGTGTTCGCGCTGCGTCAGGGCCTGCGAGGAAGTGCAAGGCACTTTCGCGCTCACCATTGATGGCCGGGGCTTTGCTTCCCACGTGTCGGCGGGCATGGATGAAGGTTTCCTCAATTCCGAATGCGTGTCCTGCGGGGCCTGCGTGCAGGCCTGCCCCACGGCAACCCTCACCGAAAAGTCCGTGATCAAGCTTGGCCAGGCCGAGCATTCCGTGGTGACCACTTGCGCCTATTGCGGCGTGGGCTGTTCCTTCAAGGCGGAAATGAAGGGCGAAGAAGTCGTCCGCATGGTGCCTTACAAGGATGGCGGCGCCAACGAAGGCCATTCCTGTGTGAAAGGCCGCTTCGCCTGGGGCTACGCCACCCACAAGGACCGGGTGACCAAGCCCATGATCCGCGACCGGATCACCGACCCGTGGAAAGAAGTGTCGTGGAATGACGCCATTGGCTTTGCCGCCACGCGCTTCATGGACATCCAGAAGAAATATGGCCGTGGCTCCATCGGTGGCATCACCTCGTCGCGCTGCACCAACGAAGAAGTGTTTGTGGTGCAGAAAATGGTGCGTACCGCCTTCCACAACAACAATGTGGATACCTGCGCCCGCGTCTGCCATTCGCCAACGGGCTATGGTCTCTCGAAAACCTTCGGCACCTCGGCAGGCACCCAGGATTTTAAATCCGTTGATGAATCCGACGTGATCGTGGTGATCGGCGCAAACCCCACCGATGGCCACCCGGTGTTTGCCTCACGCATGAAGAAGCGCCTGCGTTCGGGCGCGAAACTCATCGTCATTGATCCGCGCCGCACCGACATCGTGCGCTCGCCCCATGTGGAGGCGCAGTATCATCTGCCCCTGCAGCCCGGCACCAACGTGGCCGTGGTGAATGCCCTCTCCCACGTCATTCTCACCGAAGGGCTGGAGGACAAGGCCTATATCGCCGAGCGTTGCGACCCGGTTGAATTTGCGCGCTGGACTGATTTCATCCGCCAGCCGGTCAATTCGCCGGAAGCGATGGAGCCCATCACCGGCGTGAAGGCTGCTGAGGTTCGCGCTGCCGCCCGCCTTTATGCAACCGGCGGCAATGGTGCCATCTATTACGGACTTGGTGTCACCGAACACAGCCAGGGTTCCACCATGGTCATGGCCATGGCCAATCTTGCCATGCTCACGGGCAACGTGGGCCGCAATGGCGTGGGCGTGAACCCGCTGCGCGGCCAGAACAATGTGCAGGGGGCCTGCGACATGGGTTCCTTCCCGCATGAGTTCTCCGGCTACCGCCATGTCTCCGACAACACGGTTCGCGAGATGTTCGAGCAGGTGTGGAACGCGGCGCTTGATCCCGAACCGGGCCTGCGCATTCCCAACATGCTGGATGCCGCCGTGGAAGGCACTTTCAAGGGCATTTACATCCAGGGTGAAGACATTGCCCAGTCGGACCCCAACACCAAGCATGTGACCGCCGGTTTGGAGAGCATGGAATGCGTCGTGGTGCAGGACCTGTTCCTCAATGAGACCGCGGCTTACGCCCATGTGTTCTTCCCCGGCACCTCCTTCCTTGAAAAGGATGGCACCTTCACCAATGCGGAGCGCCGCATCAACCGGGTGCGCCAGGTGAAGGCTCCGATGCAGGGCAAGGATGAATGGCAGGTGGTTGCCGAACTGGCCCAGGCCATGGGCTATCCCATGAGCTATGGTTCGGCGTCGGACATCATGGACGAAATCGCACGGGTGACGCCGACCTTCAAGGGCGTGTCCTTTGAAAAGCTCGACCGGCTCGGCTCGGTGCAGTGGCCGTGCAACGACAAGGCGCCGGAGGGAACACCCCTCATGCATGTGGGCGGCTTCGTGCGCGGCAAGGGTCGCTTCGTGGTCACCGAGTTCGTGCCGACGACGGAGCGCACCAACCACTCCTTCCCCCTGATCCTCAC
>JBAVOA010000039.1:0-2299 GCA_049691635.1 Aestuariivirga sp.
TTCCTGACGCGATCTGGCGCATGGAACGAGAAAATCGACGAGGCAGTGCTGGCGCTGGAGCCTCAGGCAACGGCGGCCCTTGAAGCCCGCGCCGCTGCCGACGTCAGGGCAACGCTGGTGACCGGAACCTATCTTTTTGACGCCGAGCGCTTTGATGGAAGAATTCGCGCGCTTCACATGCGTGAACGCATTCGTACGCTTGGACCCACGGTTCGGCTTGATCTCGGCAAGCAGGCCGAAGGCACATCCGGCGCATTTGCCTTCAAGGAGGCTTGAACCATGTATCGCTATGATGAATTTGACCACCAGTTTGTGCGCGAGCGCACGGCGCAATTCCGGGACCAGACCAACCGCCGCCTCAACGGCGAACTGACCGAAGACGAGTTCCGCCCGCTTCGCCTGATGAATGGACTCTACTTGCAGCTCCACGCCTATATGCTGCGGGTGGCCATTCCCTATGGCACGCTGTCGTCAAAGCAGATGCGGCAGCTGGCTTATATCGCTGAGAAGTGGGACCGGGGTTATGGTCATTTCACAACGCGGCAGAACATTCAATATAACTGGATCAAGCTGGAAGACACGGCGGACATTCTGGCAGCTCTTGCAGAAGTCGAAATGCATGCCATTCAAACTTCCGGCAATTGCATCCGCAATGTGACCACGGACCATTGGGCAGGTGCTGCAGCGGACGAGCTCGCTGACCCTCGCCCGGTTGGCGAGTTGCTCAGGCAATGGTCTTCATTGCATCCAGAATTTTCCTATCTGCCGCGCAAATTCAAGATTGCGGTAACGGGGTCTCCCAACGACCGCGCAGCGGTGAAGGTTCATGATATCGGCCTCAGGCTGCACAAGAACGATGCAGGCGCCATTGGCTGGGAAGTCATGGTTGGCGGCGGCCAGGGCCGCACGCCGATGATTGCAGTCACCGTCCGTGATTTCTTGCCGGAGAAAGAATTGGTGGCCTATCTCGAGGCTATCATGCGGGTTTATAATCTCTATGGTCGCCGCGACAACAAGTACAAGGCGCGCATCAAGATTCTTGTCCATGAGATCGGTGCGGGAAAATTCAAAGCCGAGGTTGAGGCCGAGTACGCCAAGCGGCCCGAGCAGACGACACATGTCGAAGAAAAGGAACTGGAACGCATTGCGGCGTATTTTGCAGCTCCGCAGTTTGAAAAGCTGTCCCGTTTTGCGCCTGCCTTTGAGGAAGAAAAGCTCCTGAATCCGGAATTTGCCCGTTGGGCCCGTAACAACCTGGCGGCGCACCGGATTGATGGCTACACCATCGTCAATATTTCCCTGAAGCCGGAAGGCGGCATTCCGGGCGACGCCACTGCGGAGCAAATGCGCGTGATGGCCGATCTGGCGCAACGCTATTCCCACGACGAACTTCGAATAAGCCATCCGCAGAACATCATTCTTCCCCATGTCAGGAAGGATGACACGTTTGCCCTCTGGCAGGCGCTTGTTCCGGCGGGACTTGCCACGGCCAATTACGGGCTGGCTGGTGATATCATCGCCTGCCCCGGCATGGACTATTGCTCACTGGCGACGGCGCGTTCCATTCCCATCAGTCAGGCGATTTCACGGAAATTCGCCGATCTCGATGTTCAGGAGAAGATCGGTCCGGTGAAGATCAACATCTCGGGCTGCATCAATGCCTGTGGCCATCATCATGTGGGTCATATCGGCATTCTGGGGTTGGACAAGAAAGGCGAGGAATTTTATCAGATCACTCTTGGTGGCTCATCAACGGAAAGCGCTTCGATCGGCTCCATTCTTGGGCCCGGTTTCGCTGGTCACGAGGTTCCTGATGCGATTGAAAAAATCCTTTCAACCTATGTGAAGCTGCGCGAGCCTGGCGAAGAATTCCTCTACACCTATCGCCGCCTCGGCCCGCAACCCTTCAAGGAGGCGCTTTATGCGGCTGCTTAAGAATAATGCCTTCGTTGCAGATGTCTGGACCCACGTCGGGGCCGAAGGCGATTTGCCGGAAGGCGGCAATGTTTGTATTTTTTTTTCACGGCTAAAAAATGAATGGGACAGCCTTGCCAGGTTTCCGGGCCAGCTTGGCGCAGTTCTGAGCAATACGGACCACGCGGATGACGTGGCACATTTCCTGCCGCATCTCGCCCTTGTTATCCTTCCCTTTCCGGCTTTTGTGGATGGGCGTGCCTATTCCATTGCGCGGCAAATCCGCCAGCTCGGCTATCGCGGTGAACTGCGGGCAACGGGCAATGTGTTGCCCGACCAGTACCAGTTCATGGCGCAGGTCGGGTTCAACACCTTCGAAGTTTCC
>JBAVOA010000040.1:0-1755 GCA_049691635.1 Aestuariivirga sp.
GGGATAAGCCGCACGGCCACGGCGATCAGGTTATTCGTGAAGGCCTGCAGGAATGAGAGCAGACCCAAATGTTTTTCAATGCCAAGCGCTTTGCATGTCACAGCGACAGCGACAGGATAGGTTTGAAAATTGACCGCCGGGCCAGATGTAAAAACCGATGCCGATTTCAGGAATGACTGGCCAAGGTCCGACGTTTCCAAAGCCCGTTCGCGAGAGGCAGCAAGAGCAAGGGCTAATTCATCAATCTCCGCCTGTCCCTCATCATCCGCATCATGGGCAGCCACAAACAGCACCGCATCATTCCAGCCTGAACCATAAACCAAAAGGGACTCAATCCAGTCACGGACATCATCGCCAGATGTCACTGTGCCATCATCAATGGCCCGTTCAAGCCCATGGGAATAGGCAAAACCGCCAATCGGAAAGGCTGGCGACATGAAAGCCAAGAGTTGCAAAAGCTGCCGGGGTTCAGTGGTGATGGCCATAGGCCCCCGCTTCCGGTTCAAATATTTCCTCGACATCGGCAACGCGAGCGCCAAGGCCTTTGAGCATTGCTGAAATCACATGGTCCCGGCGGATCAGGATACGCTCAGCCTCAATCTGCGCCTCGAGATGGCGATTGCCAATCTGGTAGGCCAGCGCCGTGAGATGTGTGGCATCCCGCCCGCGAACTTCCGTCAACGGTTCCGGCAGGGCCAGCACCTTGATAACCCGGCCATCCTCCAGCACCAGTCCATCGCCATGCCGCAGTGCCTGCGCCTGTTCGAGGTCCAGCAAAAACGAAAGCCCGCCATCAGCCGTCATCACCATGCGCCGGCGATGCCGTGCCGTATGGTCCAGGGTAATCGTCTCGTAGGGGCCGTTCATCTGTGGGCCAGCAGGCCTTACACGTGTGGCGCGCAGCATGTTAGAACAGAAAATAGCGCTGCGCCATGGGCAGCACGGTTGCGGGTTCACAGGTCAAGAGCTCGCCATCGGCGCGCACTTCATAGGTTTCCGGATTGACCTCTATTTTCGGCATCTCGCCATTATGCACCATTGACGACTTCGAAATGGTGCCCCGCGTATTGAAAACCGCAACCAGGCTCTTGTCCACGCCAAGTCTTTTCTCAAGTCCGTCCGAGAGCGATGCCGCCGAGACAAAGGTGAGCGCCGAGCGCGCCAGCGACTTGCCGAAACTGGCAAACATCGGGCGGTAATGCACGGGCTGCGGTGTCGGGATGGACGCATTGGGATCGCCCATGGGGGCCGCCGCAATGGAACCGCCAAGCAGAACCAGATCGGGTTTCACCCCGAAGAAAGCCGGAGACCACAGAACCAGGTCAGCCTTCTTGCCAACCTCAATGGAACCAACGACATGGGCAATGCCCTGGGCGATTGCCGGATTGATGCTGTATTTCGCGATATAGCGCTTCACCCGGAAATTATCATTTTGCTTTTTGTCTTCGGCCAGACGCCCGCGCTGCACCCGCATCTTGTGGGCCGTCTGCCAGGTCCGGATGATCACCTCGCCAACCCGGCCCATCGCCTGGCTGTCCGACGACATCATGGAAAACACGCCGAGATCATGGAGGATGTCTTCCGCCGCAATGGTTTCCTTCCGGATGCGGCTTTCCGCAAAGGCGATGTCCTCGGAAATGCGCGGATTGAGATGATGGCACACCATCAGCATGTCGAGGTGTTCCGCCACTGTGTTGACCGTGTAGGGCCGCGTCGGATTTGTCGATGAGGGCAGCACATTGGGCAGGCCCGCAA
>JBAVOA010000041.1:0-2174 GCA_049691635.1 Aestuariivirga sp.
GACGAAGGGGAGAAAACACGATGTCTGATCTCGCAATGAATGCACCTGCCACGAAGGGGCAAGGGATGAGCAAGGGCGAAAAATTCGTCATCTTCGCCTCATCTACTGGAACCGTTTTCGAATGGTATGATTTTTATCTCTACGCCACGCTGGCTCCCTTCTTTGCGGCGCTGTTCTTCCCGCCGGGAAATGACACGGCGGCGCTTCTCTCCGCGTTTGCAACCTATGCGGCAGGTTTCCTGGTGCGCCCCTTCGGCGCCCTGGTGTTTGGCCGCCTTGGCGACATGATCGGCCGGAAATATACCTTCCTTGTCACCATGATGGTGATGGGCGTTGCAACCTTCCTCGTTGGCTTTCTGCCAACCTTTTCGACAATTGGCTGGCTTGCGCCCATTCTGCTCGTTGGCTTGCGCCTGCTGCAGGGCCTGGCCCTTGGCGGTGAATACGGCGGTGCTGCCACCTATGTGGCTGAACATGCGCCAAGCAACCGTCGCGGCTATTCCACCAGTTGGATCCAAACCACGGCCACGATTGGCTTCTTCCTGTCCCTGTTTGTGATCGGTATCAGCCGCAGCTACCTCTCTGCGCCTGACTTTGCCGAGTGGGGCTGGCGCATTCCCTTCATCGTTTCCGCCTTCCTGCTGATCTTCTCGATCTGGATCCGGCTGAAACTGAATGAATCGCCGGTGTTCCAAAAAATGAAATCCGAGGGCAAGGCTTCAAAGTCGCCACTCACCGATTCATTCCTGCGTTCGCCCAACAACAAGATTGTCCTGCTTGCCCTTCTCGGTGCTACCGCAGGACAGGGTGTTGTCTGGTATACGGGACAATTCTACGCCTTGTTCTTCCTCACCATTACGCAAAAGGTCGATTATCTCACCGCCTACTGGCTGGTGGGCATTGCGCTCCTGCTGGGCACGCCATTCTTCGTGTTCTTCGGCTCCCTGTCCGACCGGATCGGCCGGCTGAAGATCATTCTGGCGGGCTGTTTGATTGCGGCGCTCACCTACTTCCCCCTGTTTGGAATGCTGGCGAAGGCCGTCAATCCGGATTTGGCAGCGTTCCAAACTACGGCACAGATTGCCGTTGCCAGTGATCCTGCCAATTGCCATTTCAACATCTTCGTTGGGCCTTGGTCTAAGTTCGGCGATTGCGACAAGGCCAATGACTTTCTGACCAAATCCGGCCTTTCCTTCACCACAACCAAAGGTGCTGCTGGCTCTGCTTCCACGCTTACCATTGGTACTGACAAGAAGACCGTTGAAGGCTTCAGCCCCTTCACCTGGTCAAAGGCCTTGATTGATGCGGGTTATCCGCTTCTCAAATCGGCAACTTCCACCATTGCCCTGACAAAGGAGCAATCTGACCAGGTCGCCGCCCTTCAGGTTGAAAAGAAGACTGCTGACGCCTTGAAGATCTTGAGCGATGCACGCATTGCTGCTGATCCCGCGGCGAAGAAAATTGCAGCCATCGCCAATGTTGATGGCGTTGAAGTGGCAGCTGATGGTTCAGGTGCCACAGCAACGATCACCGAAATTGCGACCGGCAACGCGGACAAGGCGAAGATCAACTGGCCGATGGCAATCGGTATTCTGTTCATCATGATGATCTATGTCACCATGGTTTACGGCCCGATTGCAGCGTTCCTGGTTGAGCTGTTCCCGACCCGCATCCGCTACACCTCCATGTCGCTGCCCTATCATATCGGCAACGGCTGGTTCGGCGGCATGTTGCCCCTGCTGGCGACAGCCATCGTGGCGTCCTACGGCAACATCTATGCGGGCCTTTGGTATCCGATTGTTGTGGCCCTAATCACGGTCGTGGTCGGCTTCATTTTCCTGAAGGAAACCAAGGACGTGAATATCTCCGACTAGGCCAAACGCCTGGTCAAATACCATAAAACCCCGGCTGAAGCTCGATTTTCAGGCGGGGTTTTCTTTCTTGCCACCTCAAGACCAATCCCATATAACGCGGCGCACGTGCCGTGCCCAGGTAGCTCAGTTGGTAGAGCAGCGGACTGAAAATCCGCGTGTGGCACGGAATTAACCCCATATTTATTGGCTTATTTTGTGGTTTAAAAAGAACCGTAACAAATCTGTTTCGCAGACGAAACATTCTGTCGTGAAATCAGTGGTTTTACTCCTTACCAATGCCAAACAAATTCTTCTTTAGAG
>JBAVOA010000042.1:0-2298 GCA_049691635.1 Aestuariivirga sp.
CGCAAGATGACCATGTTCGAGCAATCCACCGGATTTGTGGCCCTGCCCGGCGGCATCGGAACGCTTGAGGAGCTCACCGAGATTTCCACCTGGGCGCAACTGGACCAGCACGCCAAGCCCATCATCCTGTGCAACATTGAAAACTATTGGGAACCCTATCTCACGCTGCTCAAGCACATGCGGGCGGAAAACTTCATCCGCGCGGGCATGGAGTTCAAGATGGACGTGGTGACATCGGCAGACGATGTGGTGCCGGCTTTCGAATACCGGCTGGCCAACAGCCATCCGAAGGTGCCGCTCGAGCCTTTGCGCGAAATTCTCTAGGCCAGCGCTTCCGCTTCAGCCCGGCGATTTTTCTCGTCGCGCAGCGCCGAGTAGGAATAGATCGCAAGGCCTATCCACAAGATGACGAAGGACAGGAGCTTCCACCTGTCCATGGGTTCGCCGAAGATAAACACGGCGGTGAGGAACACCAGGGTTGGCGAGATGTACTGCAGCAGACCGGCGGTTGAATAGCGCAGCAGCCTGACGGAGGCGGCAAAGAAAATCAGCGCCGTCGAGGTCATCACGCCGCAGCCCATGAGCAGCAGGGTATCCTTTGTGGTCGCGCCAAAATGCGCCTCGCCATGTTCCACGAGCCAGAACTGCACGAGCAGCAGCGGAATGGCGATGATGCAGACTTCAATGAAGAAGCCCTGCGTCGGCCCCACGGCAATGGTCTTGCGCAGGAAGCCGTAGAGGCAAAAGGTTGATGCCAGCATCAGGCCAAGCCAGGGGAAAACGCCCGCGGCAAAGGTCTGGATCAGCACCGCGATCACTGCCAGCACCAGGGCTACCATCTGCAGGCGGTTGAAACGTTCGCCGAGAAACAGGTAGCCCATCACCACATTCATGAGCGGGTTGATGTAATAGCCGAGGCTTGATTCCAGGGTGCGGCCCACTTCGATGGACCAGATATAGAAGCCCCAGTTCAAGACAATGATGGCGCTGGTGAGGGTCAGGATGGCCAGATTGCGCTTGGAGGCGATGGCCTGCAAAACATCCTTGTACTGACCAAGCCACCAGATGATGAGACCGGCGCAGGGGATGGACCACAGGCCGCGATGCACGGCGATTTCCATGGGCGACACATGGCGCAGAAAGCCGAAATAGACCGCCATGGCCCCCCAGGTGAGGTGGGCGAAAATGGCGTAAAGAACGCCTTTTTCGGCTGGAGTCAGTCCGGTTTTCACGGGGGTTTCGATGGCTGTCATGCCTCGGGGTTTAACGGCGCGAACCCCGTGCCGCAATTGGTGATCGGGCATGGGTCACATGAACCTCCCGCATGTCAGCTGTCGCCGGTGACACCTTCGCGCAGGAGCTTGTAGATGATCGAATCGGAGAGGGCCTCAAACGACGCCTCGACGATATTGGGGGAGACGCCCACGGTGAACCAGCGGTCGCCCTTGCCGTCGCGGCTTTCGATCAGCACGCGGGTTGTGGCTCCCGTTCCGCCATTGAGGATACGCACCTTGTAGTCAACCAATTCGAGATCGTTGATGTAGGGCTGATACTTGCCGAGGTCTTTGCGCAGCGCCACGTCCAGCGCGTTCACCGGGCCATTGCCCTCGCCCGCGTTGATGAAGGTTTCGCCTGCCACTTTCACTTTGACCACGGCCTCGGAAATCATTTCCTTGTCGCGCTGTTCGACGATGACGCGGAAGGACAGCACGTCAAAATAATGAGGCACGGTGCCGAGGGTGCGCCGGGCGAGCAGTTCGAAGGAAGCATCGGCAGCGTCATAGGCATAGCCCACGGCTTCACGTTCCTTCACTTCGCGCAGCAATGTGTCGAGACGCTTGTCGTCTTTCGATACAGCCATGCCGACGCGCTGCAGTTCGGCGATCAGATTGGATTTTCCCGCCTGGTCGGACACCAGCATGCGGCGGCGGTTACCCACGGTTTCGGGTTTCACATGCTCGTAGGTTTCCGGCTCCTTGACGATTGCCGAGGCATGGATGCCGGCCTTGGTGGCAAAGGCGCTCTTGCCCACGTAGGGGGCCTGGGCATTGGGGGCGCGGTTCAGCAACTCGTCGAAGGCACGGGCCACATGGGTGAGGTTCTGCAGGCGCTCGTCGTCTATATTGATCGCAAAGCGGTCGCGGTAGGATTTCTTCAGCCCAAGGGTTGCGATGATGGACACGAGATTGGCATTGCCGCATCGTTCACCGATGCCGTTCAAGGTCCCCTGCACATGGCGGCAGCCGGCGTCGATCGCCGCCAAGGAATTGGCGACGGCCTGATCGGTGTCATTATGGG
>JBAVOA010000043.1:0-8594 GCA_049691635.1 Aestuariivirga sp.
TCAGGAAGCCGTCTGAATTTGAAGCCGCATTGAAGGCTCTTGGAAAATCCACCGTCCAGATTGACGGCGCATGGGCGCCCGCAAGAATCAAATCCGCTCTCGGCAAAGCCAAAATCATCAACGCCACCGATCTTTGCATTTTGCCCAAGGCAAGAAAGAACAAGACCGAACAGGAAGGCGCCCGTGCCGCCCATCGGCGTGACGGCGTCGCCATGTCCCGCTTCCTCTGCTGGCTGGAAAGTGCCGCGCCTAAAGGCGGCCTCACCGAATGGTCGGTCGCCGAAAAGCTGGAACAGTTCCGCAAGGACACCGGCATGCTGCTCGATCTCTCCTTCGACAGCATCGCGGGCGCCGGCCCCAATGCCGCCATTCCCCACTACCACGTCAACCCCGATGACTGCCTACCGCTTAAAATCAACGAAATCTTCCTCATCGATTCCGGCGGCCAGTATCAGGACGGCACCACCGACATCACCCGCACCGTCATCGTCGGCGAGCCGACTTCGGAAATGAAGGACCGCTTCACCCGCGTGCTGAAAGGCATGATTGATGTCTCGCGCATCCGCTTTCCGAAAGGCACCTGCGGGTCGCAGATTGATGTGCTCGCCCGGCAAAGCCTGTGGGCCGCTGGCCTCGATTACGACCATGGCACGGGCCACGGCGTCGGTTCCTATCTCTCAGTGCATGAGGGCCCTGCCCGCATCAACAAGTCGGACCGCACGGCCCTGGAACCCGGCATGATCCTTTCCAACGAACCGGGCTTCTACAAGCAGGACGAGTTCGGAATCCGCATTGAAAACCTGCTGCTCATACACGAGGCCAAAGATATTGCTGGTGGAGAACGCCCCATGCTGGGCTTTGAAACGCTCACGTTATGCCCCATCGAGCGGCGCCTGATTGAAACAAAGCTGCTCACCCGCGACGAGCTGCACTGGCTTGACACCTACCATGCCCGCGTTCTGAAAGAAGTAGGCGATCACCTCTCGGGCGCGGAACTGGAGTGGCTCAAAAAGGCCTGCGCACCGTTTAACTGAGCACCATCCGCAGCAGCACCACACTCGCTACACCAATCAAAATTGTGGCGACGAGCGGCGCGCGCAGGAATGCCGAAACTGCTGTGATCGCAGCCGCGATGGTTTCCGCAATACCGGTTGTCAATATCGTCGGTGCGATCACCGCCATGAGGATTGCGGGCGGCAAGGCATCAAGCGCTGCCTTCAGCCTGCCCCTCACTGTCACGCCGCGCATGAGGTAAAATCCACTGGCGCGCGTGGCATAGGTCGCAAGGGCCATGCCCGCGATAGCCAGTACCGTCGCCGTCATGGCGCTTCGCCTTCCCTGTAGAGCAGGGCTGCAACACACATGCCCGCTATCCCGCCAATGACGATATACCAGGCTCCCGGCACAAGGAGCTTTGCCAGCGCCGCAGCGATAGCACTCGAACCCAGCACCGCCCCCGTACGCGGCCCTTTCCAGAACCCCGCCAGAATGCCGATGAACATGGCAGAAAATGCAAAATCAAAACCATAGGCCGCCGGGTCGCCGAAGGAGCGGCCGACAATGGCGCCGATGAGTGACGAGGTTGTCCACGTCAGCCACATGGGAAGGGCAAGGCCGAAGTAGTAACTCAGGGTGAGCGGCGTGGCGAACGCACGTCGTTCCGAGAAGGCCCAGTTCTCATCCGCCATCAGGAACGTCATCAGCGGATGCCAGCGGCCGTCGATGCCGCCCATGTGGCGCGACAGGGAAGCCCCCATCAGCACATGCCGGATGTTCACAATCAGCGCCGTGACCGTCAGCAGGACCCATGGCACCGGATCGCGCCATACTTCGATGGCCACGAACTGGGCAGCGCCCGCAAAAACCGAAGCGCTCATCAGCCACGTTTCAAAGGCCGACAGCCCTTTGCCCGCCGCCAAGGTTCCCCACAGCAAGCCAATGGGCGTTGCGGCAACCAGGATGGGCAACACTTCGAACAAGCCCTGCCGGAACTCGCGCGCCGAAAAACTCATGCAGAAGCTCTGCTCTGGCGGAACCGGCCCGGCGTCACGCCGAGCCTGGACTTGAAGGCCCGTGTCAGGTGGCTCTGGTCGAAGAAGCCACAATGGGGGGCCGCATGGGTGGCGCTCATGCCGCCCCGCAATAGATTGCAGGCCAGATGCACCCGGTGGTCCACCAGCCAGTTATAAGGCGTCATGCCCGTGGCCTTGCGGAACACGCGGATAAGGTGGAACGGGCTGAGCCCGGCGGCCCGCGCCAGCGTCTCAAGATCGACCTGTTCCTCCACATGGGCCGCCAGATAGTCCTTGGCACGGCGCACCGCCAGCGGCTCCCGGGAACCCGTGCTCACCGCCCGCAGGCCGCCCGCATAGCGGTCCACCATGTCGAGCAGGACAGACGTCAGTGCTTCATCCGCCCCCAAGGCATCAACACCCGTCTCGAGCGCCGCATGGGCCTGCAGATATCGCCGGGCAAGAACCTCATCCCGGATGACCGGCCCATTGAACTGCGGCGTGCCCGAGGGCTTCCCCGTGGCCTGCTCAATAATGGCCTTGATCAGCGAAACCCGGGGATAAATCATCCGGTAGGTGTAGCCGCCATCCTCCGGTGCCGCATCATGCACCTCGCCGGGATTCACAAAACACAGCTCGCCCGGGCATGCCGTCACCTTGACGCCGCTGATCCTGTAAACATTCTTGCCGGAAAGCACCGTGCCGATCACATAGCTTTCATGGGTATGGGGCGGAAACACATGGGTCCGGAATGTCGCCGTCAAGCACTCAAGGTCCTCATGCCGGTCCGTGCGCCAGAACGACGCCTGGTCGGCGCTGGCCAGTTCATCAAACGTGTCATCGGGAGCAAGAAGTTTCATGGCGCCATTTTAGCAGGCCGGCGAGGAAACGCTTGTACAGAATTGCGCTCAGGCCCCCTGCCCGACACGGCGAAACCATTCGGCCTCGTCGATCACCTCGACGCCGTGTTTTTCAGCCTCCTTGAGCTTGGAACCGGCCCCTGGACCCGCCACCAGAAGATCGGTTTTCTTGGACACCGAACCCGCCACCTTGGCCCCCAGCCGCTCCGCCATGGACTTCGCTTCCTCGCGCGTCATCAATTCCAGGGCCCCGGTAAACACCACGGTTTTCCCGGACACCGGCGACGACGCGGCAACGGCGGCAAGTGCCGTGGGCGTCACATGCTTCAGCAGTTCGTTGACGACATCAATGTTGTGGTGCTCATCAAAGAACTGGGTGACGGCCTCTGCCACGACCACCCCAATGCCGTCCAGTGCGTTCAATTCATTCCACGCTTCGCTGTCCCGCTGCACCGCCGCAACCATTTGATCACGAAAGAGTTCCGCCGAACCATAGGCCCGGGCCAGCACCCGCGCCGTGGTCTCGCCCACATGGCGGATGCCAAGGGCAAAGATGAACCGGTCAAGCGCAATGCTGCGCCGCTGTGCGATGGCGTCAAACAGTTTCTTGACGCTCGCCTCGCCCCAGCCCTCGCGGTCGCGCAGCTTTTCCGGATTAGCTTCATCACGCTTCTGGAGGGTAAAGATGTCCGAGGGTGATTTAATCAAATCATCATGGTAGAATTCTTCAATGATCTTGTCGCCCAGCCCTTCGATATCAAAGGCGTTGCGCGAGGCAAAATGCTTGAGCCGTTCTACTCTTTGCGCCGGGCAGATAAGCCCGCCCGTACAGCGCCGCACCACATCGGTCTTGCCGGTATCGCGCTCTTCGCGTTCCGCATGGCTGCCGCAGGCCGGGCAGGCCCTGGGAAATTCGTAAGGCGCCGCATTGCGCGGACGTTTCTCCAGAATCACCGCAACGATCTGCGGAATAACATCGCCCGCCCTTTGAACCACCACCGTGTCACCGATCCGCAAATCCTTGCGGGCAATTTCATCCTCATTGTGCAGCGTAGCATTGGACACAACCACGCCACCCACCGTCACGGGCCGCAGCCGCCCCACCGGGGTCAAAGCGCCTGTGCGCCCCACCTGGATATCGATGCCTTCCAGAACCGTCGTGGCCTTTTCCGCCGCAAACTTGTGGGCAAGGGCCCAACGCGGACTGCGCGAGATGAAGCCCAGGCGCTCCTGCCAGTCCAGCCGGTTCACCTTGTAAACCACGCCGTCAATGTCATAGCCCAAGTCGGCGCGGCGCTCCTCGATGCTGTGGTAGTGGGCCAGCAGTTCCTCCGCCGAACGGCAGAGCTTCATCAAGGGATTGACCGGAAAGCCCAGACGCTTGAACCCCATGACAACGTCCCACTGGGTGTCCTCTTTCAACTCCGGTGCTTCCCCCCAGGCGTAAGCGAAGAAGCGCAGGGGCCGCGACGCCGTGATCGAAGAATCAAGCTGGCGCAAGCTCCCCGCCGCAGCGTTCCGCGGATTGGCAAAGGTCTTCTCGCTCTCTTGAATCTGTTTCTCATTAAGCTTGGCGAAGTCCTTGTGGGACATATAAATTTCCCCTCGCACCTCCAGCACTGCCGGGTCGCTTCCCATCAGCTTGGCCGGTACATCGGCAATCGTCAGCACATTGGCGGTGACATTTTCACCCTCCGCCCCATCGCCGCGCGTTGCCGCCTGCACCAGCCTGCCGCCTTCGTAGCGCAGGGAGATGGAAAGCCCGTCGATCTTCGGTTCGGAGGTAACTTCAATTTCAGTGGCCTCGGGCAGATTGAGAAACCGCCGCACCCGCCCCAGAAAGTCCGTGACATCTTCATCCGAAAAGCCATTGGCAAGTGACAGCATCGGCACTCGGTGCTGCACCTTGCCGAATTTTTCCTGGGGGGCAGCACCCACACGCTTTGACGGCGTATCGGCCAGCACAAGCTCGGGAAAGCGTTCTTCAAGGGCGGCGTTACGCTGCCGCAGTTTATCATATGAGGCATCGGATATCGTCGGTGCATCCTGTTGGTGATAGCGCACATCATGCTCGGCGATTTCGGCAGCCAGCCGCTTCAGCTCGGCTTTGGCCTCGGCCAAACTCAATTGATCAGGAGATTTCTCAGGCATGGCTAGCCCCGGCTTGCCAGCAACCGGTCAGCCTGGGCCCGGGCCTCATCCGTCACCTGCGCGCCCGACAGCATGCGCGCCACTTCCTCGCGCCGGCTCTTGTCAGACAGCGATTGCACCCGTGTGACCATGCGGTGGCTGCCGACCTCTTCCATCTTTGAAATCAGCATATGCTCGCTGGCCCGTGCCGCCACCTGCGGCGAATGGGTGACGGCGAGAACCTGCAAGCCCTTCGCCATCCGCGCCAAGCGTCCACCGATGGCGTCGGCCACGGCGCCACCCACACCCGTATCGATTTCATCGAAGATCAGCGTGGGGGCAGATCCCTTGGCCGCAAGAATCACCTTCAATGCCAGCATGAAACGCGCCAGCTCACCACCCGAAGCCACTTTCATCAGCGGTGACAGTGGCGTTCCGGGATTTGCCGCCACGACGAATTCCACCCGGTCAATGCCATGCGGCCCCGGCTTTCCAGCGTCACTGGTGATCTGCGTTTCAAACCGCGCCTTCTCCAGCTTGAGCGGCGGCAGTTCCGCCAGCACGGCCTTGTCCAGCTTCTTCGCAACCGCCTTGCGCGCCGCGCTCAACACGTCCGCTGCCGTATCGAATTCCTTCTGCGCCGCCGCCTTCTGCGCTTCGAGCTTTGCCAGTCGCTGCCCGCCATCGGTGAGCGATGACAGTTCCTGTTCAAACCGCGCGCGCGTCGCAGCGAGAGCGTCAACCGTGCACTTGTGCTTGCGCGCCGCCGCCCGCAAGGCGAACAAACGCTCCTCGGATTTTTCCAGATCCGCCGGGTTGAACGCGAAAGACCGCTGCGCTTCAGCCAGCACCCGGTTCGCCTCGTTCATTTCAATGAGCACCTTGTCCAGCGCCGTGCAAGCCTGGTCCAGTCTTCCTTCGGCGGCTTCCCTGCGGCGTTCCAGTTTACGGAGCGCCGCACTCAACCGGGCTTCGACCCCGTCGCCGGACAACACACTTTCAGCCTCGCTCAAGGCGCCTGCATACTGTTCGGCATGCATCATCAACTGACGGGCGCTGGCCAGTTTTGTCTCCTCGTCAGCTTGCGGATCAAGCACCCGCAATTCTTCCACCGCGTGTTCGATGTAGTCCCGTTCCGCTTCCGCCCGCGCCATCAGGTCGCGGTGCCCGTCCAACTCAGCGCTCACATCGCTCAAGGCCCGCCAAAGCCTGCCCACGGCGGCGGCCTGTTCATCCAGGTCGCCAAAGGCATCAACAAGGCGTCTATGATTGGCCACATCCACGAGGGCGCGATCCGCATGCTGGCCGTGTATTTCGGCGAGACTTCCGGCAATCTGCCGGAGCAGGTTCAAACTCACCGGCTGGTCATTGATCGTGGCGCGGCTGGGGCCATCGGCATTCTGGATGCGCCGGATCACCAGTTCGCCTTCCGTCTCAATGCCCTGTTCTTCCAGAAGGCGCAGCGCACCATGATTCTTGGACAGCATGAAACCGGCTGTGACAACCCCCTTGGAGGCTCCATGGCGTACCAGGCCTGAATCGCCGCGTCCGCCAAGCGCCAAGCCCAGCGCATCAAGAAGAATGGATTTTCCGGCGCCCGTTTCACCGGTCAGAACCGTCAGGCCCTTCTCCAGCGAGATGTCGAGTTTCTCGATGAGCACAATATCGCGAATGGAAAGTGCGGTCAGCATGACCAGACTATAGCTGAGTCTTTTGGGTCAGCGCGAGGGGGTAAATATTTTCAAGCCTCAGCCTTTGAACAGGCGGCTGATCCACGAACTCTGGTTTTCAACAGGCTGCTGGCCATTGGTTGAAACAATGGTGTAGGCGTCCTTGTACCATTGGCTGTCGGGGAAATTCTGCCCCAGAACAGCGGCGGCCGTCTGCGCTTCGGAGACCACACCCAAAGCCATGTAACCTTCGGCCAGCCGGTACAGTGCTTCCGGCACCTGGTTCGTCGTCTGGTAGTCCGTCACCACCTTCTTGAAGCGGTTGATGCCGGCGAGATAGGCACCCTTGTTGAGATAATAACGGCCCACTTCCATTTCCTTGGCGGCAAGGTGGTCGCGCGCCAGCGTCGCTTTCTTTGCCGCGTCTGCCGCATAGGGTGACTGCGGGAAGCGCTTGCCCACTTCTTCCAGGGCTTCCAGGGCTTTCTGGGTCCGTGACTGGTCGCGGCGCACGTCGCTGATCTGCTCGTATTGCGAGATTGCCTTCAGGTAATAGGCGTAAGCCGTGTCCTTGTGGCCGGGATGCAAGGAAATGAACCGGTCAGCGGCATTGATGGCATCGTCATAGGCATTGCGCTGATAGTTGGTGAAAGCCTGCATCAGCAGGGCCTTGGTGGCCCATTTCGAGTAGGGATGTTGCCGTTCCACTTCCGCGAAACTCTTGGCTGCGGCTTTGTAAGAACCGGCCTTGAGCTTTTCGAGTCCGGAATTGTAAAGCTCGGCAACCGGGTCTCCCTGCGCGGGAGCTTCGTTCCCGGGGCTGATGGCGCCACCGGTCAACCCCACGCTGGTGGTTGCGGCAGGGGTGGAGCCACCGCCAAGAATATCGCCGATCACACCCGGCGTGGCACAGCCCGCCAGCACAAGCGTTAAAGTCCCAATGCACAACAGGCGCAAGGGCTGAACAATGTGATCTTTAACGGCGGGAATCATTCGCAACTAACTCTCAAATCTGAATAGACTCGTGTTCTAGCCTATCGGGCCGGGAACATGAAGCAGATAGCGTTAGAAGCACGAAACCCGGCAGAAATGTGTCCGCCGGGTTGCCATGGAGTTGGTTAATTGATCAGTTGGCCTGGCGGCGGAGGAAGGCCGGAATGGTCAGCTGGTCATCATCAAGATTGGGATCAATCTGGGTCTGTGGCTCAGGTGGTGCCTGGCGCGCCTGCCGGACAACCTGCACCTTTGGCTCGGAACGAACCGCCATGACGGGCTCGCGCGCGACCGGCGCCGGATCGTCCCTGCGTCCCAGGCCGACATTTGCCAGGCGCTCGAACAGGCCCTTTTTCTTGCGCGCCGCATGCTCGGCAATATGCTCAATGCGGTTTTGCTGGGCAGCGATCTGCTTTTGCGCAATGGGGGGAAATTCTTCAATGGGCGGAATGCGCTGGCTGCGCATCTTTGGCGCAGCTTTCGCGGCAATCTGTTCCGGTTGATCGTCTTCATATTCCGGCTCGACGACCGGCGGTCTTGCCGGAGCCGGCGTTCTGTTGGCAACCGGGTTGGCACGCGCGGCCATGGGCGCCGGCGTGACCACTTTGGGAGCTGCCGATTGCTGTTTGCCGGTGTAGCCAAACGATGATTTTGAAGCGTCCCGTGCTTCCTCTTCACCTTCGGCAGGTGTCGTATTCGTCACCATTTCCTGGGCAAGGCCCGTAGCGACGACGGATACGCGCATGGTGCCTTCAAGGGAATCATCAAAGGTTGCGCCGAGAATGATATTGGCTTCCGGATCAACCTCTTCGCGGATGCGGGTTGCAGCTTCATCCACTTCATAAAGTGTCAGGTCTGGTCCGCCCGAAATTGAAATCAGGAGGCCGCGCGCGCCGCGCATCGAAACATCGTCAAGCAGGGGATTGGAA
>JBAVOA010000044.1:0-1883 GCA_049691635.1 Aestuariivirga sp.
CTTCAGCTCGTATCAGGCATCATCGCGTAGCAGGCAAGCCCGTGGCATTCGCTGAGCAGGTCATCGACTCCGTGAATGGACTTCCGGCGGTGGCCCGGCGGATGGCCCGGCCGGAGCGGCGATTTGAAGCTGGGGTCTGGCGCCCTCTCCTGCCGCATCCGCCAGCGAACCAGACGCCGGGCCTGGCGCGGCAGATCCGCAAGTGCGGACTCGAGAGCCTCGAGCCTGCGGATCAGGCGTGCGCCATTGACCAGGCCATCAGCGGATGGTGGCGCAGCGGGAGCGGGAGCGCCTGCGGGAGGGGGCGGCGGCCACACGGTCACCAGTTCGTTGTCGGCGGTGAGGATGTGGAGGCGCGCGGAACTCCTGACAGGTGCAATGCGGCGCGGGATCACGATGCGTTTGCGCGGATCGAAAAGCTGGAAGGCGGAGGCGCGCGGGGGCAGGCCCTTCTTTGCTTTTATTGACCCCGCCGGCTTGGAACGCGAACGCGAAGGCACAAACTTCACCACAACACCGCGTGCCGCAATGACGATGAGGCGGCGCAGGGCGGATTCGGCGGGCCGCAAAATACGCAGCACGGCGCGATAGGTAGACCAAGGCAGCCGCGACGCCGCATCTGTCAGGGCAAGCCCCAGCATGGCGAAAAGCGTTTCAACGATTTCCACAAGCGCCTCGCTGTTGCGTTTGATGGCCAAGTCCCAGTCCATGAAGTTTCCCATTCAGACAGAAAGAACAAAACAGGAACATTGATGACATATTAGGAATATAGGTGTCAAGGGAATTATTCGGTTGTAGTCTTGAAGAGGGTCACAGTATTTTCAACTGGTAATTGAAGCATGAAAGTCGGGTCAGGAACATCCTGACCCGAGTAAGAAGGCCGAAGCGAGCGTTTACTGGCCGACACCAATTTGCTTCATGAAGTCAGCGTTGTCCCAGAACAGCCACTCGTGATCCATTGTGCCATTCGACCAATGTCCGACAGTGACCATACCGAGAGCGAAGCGCTTGCCCGTCGCCGGGATAGATTTGCCAGATCCGATGGGCATTGGTTTGGTAAAGGTTCCAGTCATAACGCCTGTTGCTGTGGTCCAGGAACCTGAGCCAAAGCGGATCGGGTGCTCCTTAATCGTAATATCTGGAGCATAGACGAACATAGCCTTCAAATCTTCAATGTGCTTTTCGATGCCCTTGGTCTCATGGCCATCCGGCCATGTTACCACGATCTCCTTGGAATGGCTCTCGCCGAGCCGGTCCCACTTCTGGTTGGAGAAGACGTCGAAATCGAGCGTGTCGAAGACTTTGAGGTTCTTCTCTACGCCGGGGTCTTGGACCTCTTGCGCAGGGGGAGGGGTAACTGGATTTTCCCAAGGCGATTCAGCAAGAGCCGCAGTGGCAAGCATGCTGGTCAATGCCAAGGCGGCGACGGCATTAGCGAAGAGGGAAGTGTTGATTAGGGCTTTCATGTTGGTACCTTTCAATTGGGGTTTAAAATGGAATTGGGGTCGACCTGCCACTGAAGTTTCACCCAGCAGCAGGTCAGGGCTAAAATCAGGCTGCCAGGAGCCAGGTTGGCGCGATGTCCGTGCCGTGGCCTTTGCCATAGCCAAGAACAATGTTGAGACCGGCCACCGGCTCAAGGTAGCGAGCGACCTTCAGGCCACCGCTTTGCAAAACGGCAAATCCGCTCTTGGTGCCTATGGCCTCAACGGTCTTGTTGGCAACCTCATCGTCGCCCGCGATGAAAACAGTAACGGCGATTTTTCCGACCTTGCCGCCGGCTTGCAGAACGGAAGCAAATACCGTGTTGAAGGCTTTTACGACCTTTGCCTGAGGCGCCAGTTTCTGAATTTCCTCGGCGGCGCTGGTCGAATGACCAACCG
>JBAVOA010000045.1:0-3646 GCA_049691635.1 Aestuariivirga sp.
GGCTTGGCGTGCTGGTCCAGTTGCGCCCAGGTGGAGATCTCCGTGAGCTCTTCGAGCGTGCCGATGCCGCCGGGCAAGGCCACAAATCCGGTGGACTGCTCGAACATGGTCATCTTGCGTTCGTGCATGCTCTTGGTGACGACGAGTTCATTGACGCCGGTGAGCATGCGCTCCTTGGTGCCCAGGAATTCGGGAATGATGCCGGTTACGTATCCCCCGTCGGCCAGCACCGTTCGGGCCACTTCACCCATCAGGCCCAGGCTGCCACCGCCATAAACCAGGCCGATCCCGGCCGCCACCATGGCACTGCCCAGGTTCCTGGCCGCCGCCATATAAACCGGGTTCTTGCCGGGGCCTGAACCGCAATAAACGCAGAGATTTTGGACTGGTTTCTTCAATAGGTATTGCCTCATTTTGGGGACGGCAGCATTTCTTTGCTGATTCGCCACATTGGTCTTAATAGTGTGGACGACATCCATTATCTAATAGCCTATTCGCCGCAGCTGCGGCTATGATATTGTATTCATGATTACGGACGGCCTTTGATGAAAATAAATCCCCTCGCAGTCTTTACTGGCCTGACGCTCGCCACGATTGCCGCCCTGATTTATGTGGAGCGCAACAACGCGGCAGACGAGGGACCGACGACAACAGCCAAGGTTGAGCCGCTGGCCGTGCCAGAGCCGCCCAAGCCTGCCGAGCCTGCCAAGGTTGAGCCAGCCCCGGCCGTTCCTGCTGCGGCAGTCGAAACAGCCCCGGCTGCCCCGGCACCCGTTGCCACCGCTGAACCAGCTCCAGCTGTTGAATCACCCAAGGTGGGAGAGCCCGCCAAAATCGAAGCTGCACCCGCTGTTCAACCTGCCGCGCCCGCTGAAAAGGCCAATATTGTCCCGAGTTTTGATACGGTGCGCGTGGAGCCCTCTGGTGAGGCGTTGATCGCCGGGCGGGCGGAACCAGGTTCCGAAGTGATCATCAAGTTCAATGGCCAGACCGTCGGCTCAGCCATGGCGAATGCCGATGGAGCGTTTGTGGTTACCCCTGACAAGCCCTTGCCATCAGGCCCCGGCGCCTTGTCCATTGAGTCCAAGAGCAATGAAGTTGTTGTTGCTTCTGCCGACTCCGTGGCCGTTGACGTGAAAGCTGGTGCCGTGGATACACCGCTTGTCGCGGTGCTGAAGCCCGACGAGCCAACCAAGGTCATTCAGGCCCCGGCGCCGCAGAAGCCCGCCTTGCCGCCCTCCAAGACCGTCAATCTCGATACGGTTGACTATGACCAGACCGGCAACATCGTGTTCGGCGGACGTGGGCCGGCGGGCAGCAAGGTTCAGATTTACGTCGACAACAAGGCCTATGGCCTGGCTGAAATCAAGGGCGATGGCACCTGGACCCTTGCTGATTTGTCACCGCTCACCGTTGGTCCCCACTCTCTTCGGGCCGATGAAATTGGCAGCGATGGCGGGGTGAAAAGCCGGATTGAAATGCCGTTCTACCGCGAAGAGCCCACCAAGGTGGCAACCGTCCCCGTGACACCTGAGGCACCCAAGCCTGTGGAAGTGGCAAAAGCCGAGACCCCGCCAGCTACAACAACGGCAGAAGTGGCGGCACCTGCTGTTCCTGCGGAGCCAGCCAAGACTGTTGAAACCCCGGCTGAACAGCCTGCCGTCGTGGCGGCCCAGGTTCCGGCTGCTGCGGAAGTGCCAGCCGCTCCAACGCAGGTTGTCATCCAGCCCGGAAACAATTTGTGGAAGCTGTCGCGCCAGATCTATGGCAAGGGCAAGATGTATACGGTGATCTATGAGGCCAACAAGGGTCAAATCCGCAAACCTGAACTGATCTATCCCGGACAGGTTTTCCTCACCCCCGATGCGGCCGCAGCTGCGACAGGGCAATAAAGGGCCGCTGACGTCATGAGCCGGAAATTGCCGACCAGCCCTGCGAATTTCGCCAGCGGCGACGGGGACCAATGGCAAACCCTCAAGAGCCTCTTGCCCTATCTGTGGCCCGCGGGCCGCCTGGATTTGAAAGTCCGCGTGGTCCTGTCGATGATCGCCCTGGTCGTCTCCAAGGTCATCACGGTGCTCACCCCCTACAGTTTCAAATATGCCACCGATTCCCTGACGGCGCCCGGAAACCCGGCTGCCATTGCCTTCACCGTGACCTTCTTCCTGGTCCTGGCTTATGGCGTGGGCCGCATCATGATGGTGGTGCTGGCCCAAATCCGTGACGCGATCTTTGCCAAGGTCGGCCAGCGCGCCGTGCGCGAGCTTTCTATCCGCACCTTCCGCCACCTCCATGCCCTGTCGCTCAAATTCCATCTCGAGCGCCGCACCGGTGGCCTGGCGCGGGTCATTTCGCGCGGCACCGCCGGCATCGATACGGTGTTGCGCTTCTCCCTGTTCAATACCTTCCCGACGGCCCTGGAAATTGCCCTGGTGGCTGGCGTCCTGACTTGGTCCTTTGGCTGGATATACGCCGCCGTCATTCTGGCAACCGTGGTGTTCTATCTCTGGTTCACCTACGCGGCCACCGAATGGCGCATCAATCTCCGGCGTAACATGAACGAGGCTGATAACGATGCGAACACCAAGGCCATCGACAGCCTTCTGAATTTTGAAACGGTAAAGTATTTCGGCAATGAGGAACACGAAGCCGCCCGCTTTGATGTCTCCATGCTCCAGTATGAAAAGGCTGCGGTGAAAACCTGGGTGTCGCTGGCGGTGCTGAACTCCGGCCAGACGATCATCTTTGCCACCGGCCTCACCATCGTCATGGCCATGTCGGCCTACGCCGTTTCCCAGGGGCAGGCCACCATCGGTGATTTCGTCATGATCAACGCCCTGATGGTGCAGCTTTATATGCCGTTGAATTTCATCGGTTCATCCTACCGGGAAATCAAACAGGGTTTGATTGATGTTGAAGGCATGTTTTCCCTGCTATCAGTAAATGCCGAAATCAAGGACAGGGCAGGAGCCCACCCGCTCAAGGCGTCGAAAGGCGCGCTTGTCTTCGAAAATGTGAGTTTTTCTTACGACAAGGAACGGCCGATCCTGAAGGGAATTTCGTTCGCGGTTCCAGCGGGGCACACCGTAGCGATCGTCGGCCCCTCGGGCGCTGGAAAATCCACCATCTCCCGCTTGCTCTATCGCTTCTATGAACTCACCGGCGGCCGCATTACCATCGACGGCCAGGATATCGCCGAAGTCACGCAGAAGTCGCTCCGTGCCGCCATCGGCATGGTGCCCCAGGACACCGTGCTGTTCAATGATACCATCCGCTACAATATTCGCTACGGCAGGCCCGGCGCCAGTGACGCGGAAGTGGAAGCTGCCGCCAAGATGGCACAGATCCACAAGTTCGTGATGAGTCTGCCGCTGGGCTATGACTCTCTCGTGGGCGAACGCGGCCTGAAGCTTTCAGGCGGCGAAAAGCAACGCGTCTCCATCGCCCGCACCATCCTGAAGGGTCCGCCCATATTGGTGCTGGACGAGGCCACATCGGCGCTGGACAGTTTCACGGAGCAGGAAATTCAGGCAGCGCTCCGCAAGGTTTCCGTCAACCGGACGACAGTGGTCATCGCCCACCGGCTTTCGACTGTTGTGGACGCCGATGAAATCATCGTGCTCGACGCCGGACGTATTGTGGAGCG
>JBAVOA010000046.1:0-1979 GCA_049691635.1 Aestuariivirga sp.
CCTCACCCTAGATCGAAATCTTCCCGGTCCCGACCACAAGGCCTCGATCGAACCTGCGGAACTTGCTGCCATGATCCGTTCGATCAGGGACGTTCAGAAGGCCCTTGGTGACGGCAAAAAAGTGCCCAGAGCCTCGGAGCTCGCAAACATCCTGGTGGCAAGGAAGGTTCTTGTCGCCGCGCGCGACGTTCCGGAAGGTGCCGT
The DNA here is from genome assembly GCA_049691635.1 of Aestuariivirga sp. Classification (GTDB taxonomy): domain Bacteria; phylum Pseudomonadota; class Alphaproteobacteria; order Rhizobiales; family Aestuariivirgaceae; genus Aestuariivirga. The sequence continues at coordinate 205 of JBAVOA010000046.1, forward strand.
CATAGCTCCTGCCGACATTGAGGTGCTGCGCGCTGGCGCCGGTCTCTCACCGATGGCCTACTGGGAACTGGCAGGATCACACGCAAAGCGGAGCTTTACTGCGGGGGAGCCCTTCGTGTGAAGAGCCTCCCCGTCATTCTTCTCGGCGGCGGTGGCCATGCAACTGTTCTTGCTGCAGTTCTCCGGTTACTGGGCCAGCGCATCGCGGGCTGTATTGCACTTGAGGCCCCGTCAGCAGGGGGGCTCGATGACATACCCTATCTGGGGCCGGACACCGCCCTGGACAGTCTCATCGCCGGTGACGTCGAGATTGCGGTGGCTGTCGGCTCCAATGTCGCGGGCCCAACACGGGCGAGGCTCTTCCAGCGCGCAGTTGAGCGGGGCCTTGCATTCGTGACAATCATTCACCCTTCTGCCATTGTTGATCCTTCGGCGCGGCTGGGCAGAGGCGTACAGATCATGGCTGGCGCCATCGTCCAGACGGGTGCGGAGATCGGTGACAACGTCATCATCAATACCGGCGGCATTGTCGAGCACGGTTGCAGGGTCGGCCCTCACGTGCATGTAGCGAGCGGCGCTGTGGTTGCGGGTGATGTCGCGATAGGTGCCGGCAGCCATGTCGGCGCCGGTGCCGTCATCCTTCAGGGTTGTAAGTTGGGCGAGGGCGTCACAGTCGGGGCAGCAGCCTGTGTGACGCGCGATGTAGCAAGGGGATCCACCGTCGTGGGTGTGCCGGCGCGCGGCCATAGCGGAAGGAGAAACGGCACATGATTCCCCGTAGCAATCTCGCTGCAGCTATCGTTCAGCCGGAGTTGAGCATACTCGAAACCGTCAAGGCGATCGAAGCTGGCGGCATACAGGCCGTGCTCGTGGCAACGGGGGATGCAAAGCTGGTGGGCGTGGCCACTGACGGCGACATCCGCCGCGGGATTCTCCGTGGCGTTACGCTTGACGCGCCCGTCAAGCTGGTGATGAACACTCAACCGGCTGTGCTTAGCCCCTCGGCAAGCCGCGAACAGGCTCTTGTCTTGATGACGAAGCTCCGCATCCGTCAGATACCGGTAACGGACGCAGCTGGGACGATCATCGGAATTCATCACGCCGATATGCCGGGCGCGGAAGCGGAGGGCGAAGGACATTGGGCGGTGATCATGGCCGGCGGGCGCGGGACGCGGCTTCATCCGCTCACCCAGACGACACCCAAACCGATGCTGAAGGTTGGAGGCCGGCCGCTCATCGAAACCATTGTCCGCAACCTGATCGGCGAGGGCTTTAGCCGGATCTACATTTCGGTCAACTATATGACGGAGGTCTTCAAATATCACTTTGGAGATGGCAGCCAGTTCGGCGCCGACATCCGCTACATCGAGGAAACGACGAGATTGGGAACCGCCGGGGCTCTGGGCCTGCTGCAGGAACGGCCGCCTGGCCCGTTTCTAGTGATGAACGGCGACCTGCTCACGTCCGTCAATTTGAAGAGCTTGATCGCCTACCACAATGAGAACCACGGACTGTGCACCATGTGTGTCCGCGACTACCGGGTCCAGATTCCCTATGGGGTCGTTGAGACCCATGCTGGACAGGTCAGCGCGATTGCAGAGAAACCCACCAAGAACTTTTTCGTCAATGCCGGCATCTATGTGGTCGAGCCGTCTCTACTCGCGCGGATCAAGCCCGGAGAGTACTTGGACATGACCAAGCTGATTGAGGGCGTGATTGCCGATAACGTAAGGGTGAACAGCTTTCCGATTCACGAATACTGGTTGGATATCGGG
>JBAVOA010000047.1:0-2411 GCA_049691635.1 Aestuariivirga sp.
GTATAGCCGGGGCAAGACTTGGCGGGTTGAGCAGCTCACCTTGACTTTCGGCTTGGGATAGGGTCTATCCCCGGTCAAATCCCGCTCGGAGACGATTATGGCCAAAGGCAATGTTATTAAGATCAAGCTGGCGTCAACTGCTGACACCGGATATTTTTATGTGACCAAGAAGAATTCGCGCACCAAGACCGAGAAATTCTCGTTCAAGAAGTATGATCCCGTGGCGCGCAAGCACGTTGAATTCAAGGAAACGAAGATCAAGTAATCTTCGGGTTCACTAATTTGAGAAAGGCACCGCTGAGACGGTGCCTTTTTCGTTTTGGGTGTAATTTTGATGGAAGTTCCATGCCATCACCGCGTTGGATAAGTCGCTACATGCAATGGACAAGCAATAATAAAAGAAGCACTCTTGCATCGAACTGTGAAATAGCGCCGGCCCGGGTTTACTCGGATCGAGGAGGCCACTCAAAACCGTCCCGGACCGGCCTTTAACCCCTCGGCTCAGGAGATGCGGTGAACCTGATCCGTGGGGAAACAGTTAGATTGTGCTTGCGGAGCGGACGAGAGGTGCAATTCTCTGCCCGCCCCGCTTGTACATCGCCCAAAACCTTGGAGAATAGTTTCCGGGCATCCTTTATTTCGATTAAATCTTTATAGGAAAAGGCGCGGGTCCTCTAGCGTAACCTATGGTTAACACTGGCTATTTCGCGTTAAGGATGAAGCGTTAAGGTAAATAGGGCTCAGTTTGTTGAGCTCTCGTCGGCGCCTTCAATCGCCTCCGGAAGATGCATTTCCAATGGTATTTGTTCATCTCCATCCAGGGGATCTTCCTCGGCGGAAAGCTCATCCGTTCCACGGGGCAATGGCATTTCAAAATCCGGCGGCAGATTTGCATCCAGAAGTCCGGCACCTTTGAGTTCCTGAAGCCCTGGAAGATCCGATATCTCATTCAAGCCAAAATGACTAAGGAAAGAAACGGTCGTACCGTAGGTCACGGGCCGGCCCGGTGTGCGCCTTCTGCCGCGCATCTTGACCCAACCAATTTCCATGAGGATGTCCAGGGTACCCTTGGAAATCACAACGCCACGGATCTCTTCAATGTCCGCCCGGGTGACGGGCTGGTGATAGGCAACGATCGCCAGAGTTTCGAGAGCTGCCTTTGACAGGCGTTTCTGCTCGAAGGTTTCGCGGCGCAGAACAAAACTCAAATCCTCGGAGGTACGGAGTGTCCAGTGGCCAGCGACCTGCACCAAGTTCACGCCGCGGTTGGCATAGTTGGCCTGAAGGTCGGCGAGCAAGGCCACGACATCTGTCCCCTCGGGGAAAAAGCCCTGAAGCTTTTCCATCGACACAGGCGCGTCGGCTGCAAACAGGATGGCCTCAATGATCCGCATGTGCTGGCTCCTGTCGGCACGCGGGTGCATTCTCACCACGGCAGGCGGGGCTTCCATCTCATCGGCCTCTGGTGTGTCGCTGACGTCAATGCTCATGTTTGCTTGTACCATAATACTACCTTGAAAACATTAGGCGCGCCTGCGCATATAGATTGGACGGAAAGCATCGTCTTGACGCAATTCAATGAGCCCCTCGCGGACCAATTCCAGGCTCGCCGTAAAACTCGAAGCACGCACGGAGCGGCGCATCTCTGAAGGCGCCAAATACTCCTCTAGCCAGTGATCAAAAGTACTCCAGTCATCCATGGTGCCCACCAGCCGCTGGAGGGCCTCACGAGCTTCTTTGATTGACCAGGTGGCATGGCGCTTCAGGGTGTAGGTCTGGTGACGCGCTTTGCGCTGGCGGCGTTCGGCATAGGCCTTCAGCAGATCAATCAGGTTGTCGGCATATTCCCGCTGGGTTTCGACAACCAAGGGTTCGGGATTTCCCCGGCTGAATACGTCGCGCCCAACAAGATTGCGCGCCATGAGCTTGGCTGCGGCATCGCGCATCGCCTGCAGGCGCTGCAGCCGGAAGGCAAGTTGTGCCGCCAGATCGGCGGCAGGTTCGTCCTCTGACCCCGTAGGCATCGGAATGAGGAGGCGCGACTTGAGATAGGCGAGCCAGGCGGCCATCACCAGATAGTCGGCAGCCACTTCGAGGCGCATCTTCCGCGCATTGTCGATATAGGCCAGATACTGCTCGGCGAGGGCTAGTATGGAAATCTGCGCAAGATCGACCTTGTGGTGACGGGCCAGCTCCAGAAGCAGATCAAGCGGCCCCTCGAAGCCGTCGACGTCAACGATCAACGCCTCATTGGAACCGGAGGCGGACTCCTTCCTTAATGGCCCTTCGCCATCGGGCCACAAGCCCTGCATCCTGGTTTCGGTCGGATCCGTCATTTCAGTTTCAAAGCTTTCTGTTTGGCGTTTTCCCAAACGCGCCGGTGATTCGCTTGAAAGACCTTAGTTTATCCC
>JBAVOA010000048.1:0-2346 GCA_049691635.1 Aestuariivirga sp.
AAAGAACCGTAATGACCACTACCAAAAAAATTCTCATTGTCGACGACGATGACACCCTGCGCGAGACCCTGAAGGACCAGTTTTCCCTGCATGAGGAATACATCGTTACCGACGTTGCCAATGCCACCGCAGGAGTCAAGGCCGTCAAGGCCGATCATGCGGATATGGTGATCCTTGATGTGAATCTGCCGGATATGGACGGGCGCGAAGCCTGCAAGCTGATGCGGCGCAATGGCTACAAAGGGCCGGTCATCATGCTGACGGGCCAGAGTTCGGATTCCGATACAATACTAGGGCTTGATTCCGGTGCCAATGACTACATTACCAAGCCATTTCGCTTTGGCGTGCTTCTTGCCCGTATCAGGGCCCATTTGCGCCAGCATGAGCATAGCGAGGATGCCACGTTCAAGGTGGGTCCCTATACCTTCAAGCCCGCATCCAAGCTGCTGATCAGGGATGATGCAAAAAAGGTCCGGCTCACGGAAAAGGAAACGGCAATCATCAAGTTCCTCTACCGTTCAGGCGAGCAGATCGTCAGCCGTGATGTGCTGCTCCATGATGTCTGGGGCTACAATGCCGGTGTCACGACCCATACGCTCGAGACCCACATCTACCGCCTCCGTCAAAAGATTGAACGCGATCCAAGCCAGGCGGAAATACTCGTCACCGAGGGGGGCGGCTACAAGCTCGTCCCTTGATCTTGTTGACGAACCATCGTTGTATGGGCGACATACAGGGGAATTCAGGGGGAATCATGCCTTTTCAGGCCCGCATAGGGCTTTTGCAATGAGTGTCCGGGCAAACGCCGAGACCTTGCGGCAAATACCGATTTTTGCAGAATGTGAACCTCTGCATTTGCAGCTTATTGCCTTTGCATCGGAACGGCAGCATTTTGTTTCGAATGAAGCCATCATCGCCCAGGGTAAAAAGGCCAAATCAGCTTTTCTCCTACTGAGTGGGAAGGCCGATATCCAGCAATCCACAGGCCAGAAGAATCTATCCATCGCGACAGCCGAACCCGGAGCTTTTCTCGGCGAGGTCGCGATGATTGGGAAAACAAATTATGCCATCACCGCCCTCGCTGTGGGTCCGGTTTCGACTGCAAGAATAGATCATGGGCTGTTTCTGCGCGTCGCCACTGAATATCCCGAATTTGGCCAAAGCGTATTCAAGGCTCTGGCCCGGCGGCTGGAAAATTCAATGCTCGACTTCGAAAGCGTGCGTGGGAAATTCATGCACACAAAAGCGTTCTTAGACCTCTAAATCAAAAGTCGCCATGACCGGCACGTGGTCGGAGGTTTGGGTCCAGCCTCGCGTCTCCCGCATGACCGCAATGTCCTTGCACGCAGGTGAAAGACCTTGCGTCGACCAGATATGGTCAAGCCTGCGGCCACGGTTGGCAAGGGCCCAGTCCTTGGCCCGGTAACTCCACCACGTATAAAGCTTTTCGCTTTCGGGCGTGTGCTGACGCATCAGGTCAACCCACTTGCCCGCCTTCATCACGCGGGTCAGACCGGCTGTTTCCACGGGCGTATGGCTCACAACCTTGAGCAAGTCCTTGTGGGACCAGACATCATGCTCCAGTGGCGCAATGTTAAGGTCGCCTACGACAATGCCCTCGTGACCTTTCGAGATTGCATCATCGGAAAACCACTTTTCCAGCTCATCGATGAACTGAAGCTTATGGGCAAATTTTTCATTGATCTTCGGGTCAGGCTCGTCACCACCGGACGGCACGTAAAGATTGTGGATGGTGACAGGTTTTGGTCCGGCAAGACTTATCGAGATATGGCGGCAATCATCCTTGCCGCAAAATGCCCTGCTGAACTGGTTTGCAAAGGGTAGGCGCGAGACAATGGCCACACCGTGATACCCCTTCTGGCCAAATTCAGCAATGTGGCGATAGCCCAGGTCGTGCAAGGGACCAGAGGGAAACTGCCCTTGCGGGCATTTCGTTTCCTGCAGGCAAAGTACATCCGGCTTGAGCTGGTTCAGAACCCGCTCCACCAGGCCAATGCGCAGGCGAACCGAGTTGATATTCCATGTGGCGATCTTGAGTGTCATGCAACTAGCATGAGCATAAGTCCGGGCCGAAAAGCAAGCGCCTCTAGTGCTGTTTTTCCTCGCGGTTGATCTTCACGACGAAAAGCTTCGGGTCGATTTGCATGCCCGATTCCAGATTGGCGAGCGACACGGTGGTGCGGCGTCCCTTGCCATCGACAATAATCCACTGCTGCAACTGGTTCTGATTTTCATCAAAGATCAGGACAAGTTGCCCGCCGAGGGTCTGCTTGCGGTCCTCGAGGACAACGGAGGTAATGCCATCCGCCTGTTCAAAGCCGAGGA
>JBAVOA010000049.1:0-4358 GCA_049691635.1 Aestuariivirga sp.
GCCTGGGGATAGCCCATGAGCCAATAGATCGCCGCCATGGCGGTGAGGACTTCGAGAATGCGGTAGGTCTCCGACCTGATCTTCAGCGAGACATAGGAAAGGTCAGCGACAGAAATGATCGAGACCAGAGATGTGTCCTTGAACAGCGACACCCAGGTCGTGGCCAGTGCAGGCAACACGCGAAGCACCGCCTGCGGCAAAACGATATGCCACATGATCTGCCGGTCGGTCATGCCGATGGCCCGGCCGGCGCTCCACTGGCCTTTTCTGATCGACACAATGCCGGAGCGGAACGTCTCCGAGTTAAAGGCCGAGATATTGCAGGAAAGGCCCAGGATTGCCGTGCCGATCTGCGAAAGGCGGATGTCGAAATAGGCCGGAAGCACGTAGTAAACCCAGTAGATCTGCAGGATCAGCGGGGTCGCCCGGAAAAATTCAACGAAGCAGGCAGACAGCAGCGACACGGCCTTGAATCGGGACATGCGCATAAAGGCCAGCAGGAGCCCGCCCGGAATTGCGATGAGCATCGTGACAACGCTGAGCCAGATGGTCATCGCAGCACCATCGAGCAGGCGCGGAAGGCTCTCCCATATGACATGCCACTGGAAATTCATGAGGACCCGAGATGCGCGACGCGCTTGTAAATCATGTCAACAACGCGGGCCACGGGGAAACACAGCAGGAAGTAAACCAGCATGGCGGCGGTGTAGAGTTCGAAGGGGCGGTAGGTGTTTCCGGCAACCACTTGTGTCTGCCGCAAGAGTTCCGGAACGGCGATCACCGAAGCGATGGCGCTGTCCTTGACCGCGAAGACGAAAAGCGATCCGAGCGCCGGTAGCATGCGGATGACGGCCTGCGGCAATATGATGGTTCGCACCGCTTGGGTCCGGCTCATCCCCAAGGCAAGGGCCGCCGACATTTGCGTCTTGCGCACCGAGGTCAATCCGGCGCGGATTGTTTCGGCAATGTAGGCGCCGAGATGAATGCCAAGCGCCGAGATGGCCGCAACGGTCACATTGATGGAATGGCCGGTCAGCATCGGAAAAGCGAAATAAACCCAGACAAGGATAACCAGCAGCGGAATGGCCCGCATCGTGTCGACATAAAATCCAAGGGTCACGTCAAGGAATTTTCCGCCATAGGTTCGAAGCGAGCCGACGATGACACCGATGACGAAGCCAAGAAGCATGGAAAACACGCTGATGAACAGCGTGACGCCAATGGCCTTGAGAAGAAACGGCCAGCTATCATTGAAAGGCGCAAGACTGATCGACATGAGTGTGGCTCACCATCTGCAAACGACTGGCCGGGCAAGCAACGGCCTTCCGGCGATTGCCTGCCCGTTTCCATAAGTTCTTGTCAGTTGCCCTTCAGGATACGGATTTCTTCGGCCGTCACCTTATCTTTCACTTCGCCATAAACCGCTGTCAGCCAATCCCGAAACACCGGATCGGCCTTGTCAACCGCCATGCCGACATCGGTGGCCATTTCGTTGCTTTTCAGGCAGTCATCGCCGAGCGGAAATATCATCAGGCCGGGCACCTGCTTGGAGAGCTGGGGCCAGGCGACATTATCGATAGGCGCCACATCGGCACGCTTGGCCATGATTTCCTCAACCGGGGCATTTGCGCCGGAGCCCGCAACACCCTTGAGAACCATTTTTGGAAAGCGGGTTGGCGCCCAGGTTTCCGGCGGCGTGCCGGTGAAATACGCCATGGTGAGATCAGGCGAATTCAGGTCATCGACCGATTTCAGGTCCTTGATTTTGGGATTGTCCGCCAGGCCGAAGAAGCACAGGCTGGATTTCGAATAGACGATGAAGTCCACAACTTCCTGGCGCTTCGGCGTCACCGACAAGGGTGCAATAGTGATGTCGGCCTCGCCCGTTGCAAGGATTGGCACCTTGGTTTCATGGCTCACCGGCACAATTTCAATCTTCACGCCGAGACGGCTGGCAAATTCATTCGCCAGAACCCATGCCGGGCCTGAGAACTGATCGCCGCTGCCCGTGGTGTTTTCCGGCAGCCACGGTGTCTCACCGATGGCCGCTGCCTTGAGTGTGCCGCGCGCCTTGATGGCATCGATCTTGGCGCTTTGACCCGCAGCCGGAACATCCGTTCCGGCGGCCAAGGCCGGCGCTGCGCTGAAGCCAAGCGTCACAGCAGTCACAAGTGCTGCCGAGAACAACAAATTTCTTTTATGCATCAAATTTCTCCCTGTTACCCAACGGAACGATTGCCTAGCGGCACCCGCAGCCTTCTTTTTTCAGGCAGCATCTCAATCGATATCCGCAAGCCCCGCGACAACTGCGGTGCAGCCAAACATCAACTTCAGCCCTGCCTTCCATGGGAACGGGCGCTTGATCTAGCAAACACGAATTTGATATCATTTAGTATACTGGTATACAATAACAAATGTTGCTATTGTATGCCTCAAAGCGGGCCCGAATCCTTTCTTGAGTCGAAATGGCAACCAGAGAGCTTAGAAATAAGAAGATCGTCACGGCTGTCGGTGAGGTGGCACCACCCTCATTGGGATTGGCCTTTGAAACCCCCAATGACGGCACGCGTTCGCTTGCGGACGCGGTCGCCGATGTCCTGGTGAACGCTGTGGCCCAGGGAATGCTGCAACCCGGACAACGCCTGGTCGAAGCCGACATAGCGGGGCAACTAAACATCAGCCGCGTGCCGGTCCGCGAAGCCTTCAAGATCCTGCAAACCCAAGGCATCCTGAAGGCCACACCCAACCAGGGCGCGCGCGTAGCGCCTTTTAACACCGCGGATTTCGATCAGGTCACAGAGGTGCGCCTCGCCCTCGAGCGCATAGCGGCGCGCCATGCGGCGGAAACCTACCGGCGTGAACCCCGGCGGCTGGATTTGCTGCGCGAAAATGTATCACGCATGGAACGCGCCTCGCACTGGTCCGATTGGGCCGAACTGCGCAAGCTTGATGTCGCCTTCCACCACGAATTCTGCAAGGCGTCGGAAAACGAGATTGTTCTCAGCCTTTGGGAAGCCCTGGCGCGCCGCATCAATATCATCTTCGGGCGGGAAATTGCCTCCGAGCAAAATTTCCAGGTTGTTATCAACCAGCATAAAAAACTAATCACACTGTTTGAGTCCGGGGATCCCAACATCGAAAGCGAAATTGAATCCCATATCCTGCGACTTCACAGCAACAGGCCCAAGGGCGCGTAGCTTCAAACGCCAACGCGCTGTTTCTTTCGGACATCGGCCTGGTACTTTGCCGCCGCGTTGACTTCGCCACGTTGGCTCACCTGCGGCACGCCAACGTCCCACAGCGCGTCACCCGACGTCCAGGTAAACGCATGGGAAACAATGGTGATAACGGTGGTGCGGCCCGTGGTTTTGGCCCAGTCCAGGACCAGGGCGCCCATCGATTCAGTGTGCCTGGCGTAATCGACGCCGATGGGCTCCTTCACCTTGCAATCCTTGATGAGTTAATTAAGGGAAACGCCGCCTTCTAATTGGCAGACTGTACTCCGCAACGTCGGTATTGCCCGTCGCCAGAGGTGGCAGGAACGGGCATTGAAAACGCTCCGCGAAGTAGACCTGTTCGACATGGCCAATGGCTGGCCTTCCGTGCTATCCGGCGGCCAAAAGCGGCGGGTGTCGCCGGCGGGTGTCGCCGGCGCGTGACCTTGTCAGCGAACCAGACATTTTGTTGCTGCTAGATGAACCTTTTGGCGCACTTAGCGTGCTTACGCCCATTGAAATGCACGAACTCTTCACACGCTTATGGTCGGAAAACCGGTTTACCACCGTTCTCACAACCCATGATGTTAGCAAAGCAGTCGCATTGGCCGACCGAGTGATCGTGCTACGCGATGGATTAATCGCGCTGCACATTTCGATCAATTTGCATCGCTCACTACGCTCAATTAGTAATGTGGCCTTAGGTCAATTGCAGGCGGAAATGCTAAAGCGTGCGTGAAACATTGAACCCACCAAACAAGTCTAATAGCTCGATCTAGGTTTTCTGTTTTGGACTTTTTACTGTGGCAGCACAGCAACTGTGGATGAAGTGCTAGACCTTAAGATCTTTTCGGAAGACGATGAGATTTAACGCACAGAAAATTCGTCGGCGTGACAGACTTTTATGGGAGATGTTCCCCCGACTTCACGCAACACACCTTCGCTTACTGCACACGTAGCGCACACGACGCCTTCTAACCTATTGATTTCATTGCAGTGTCATTCCTATCCATCATGGGCGCAATGGCGAACAGTTTCCCGTTCGCCGCTGGTTTGGCGGCGGTGTTTTTCATCATGTTGGATTAGGGTTTAGCGTGACTAGGGCCGCAAGCTCAATTGGAAAAGAAGTGAATTGGCAAGCAG
>JBAVOA010000050.1:0-8148 GCA_049691635.1 Aestuariivirga sp.
GACTGGATCACCGGGTCAAGCCCGGTGATGGAGAGATGCTGGCAATGAGCGGCGGGCAATAGGTCTCCGGGGAAGAAAGCGGCTCTCCGCTTCCGGGGTGGATTTCACAATGTCAAACAGCGGGGGCGGGAAATCCCGCCTGAAGCTCCCGGATTTGGGGGAACGTTACTCCCCAAGCCCGGAGGCCCCATCCACCCCTTCGAGATCACTGTCATGATCAGAACCTTTCCGGGATAGACAAACCGTGCTTAACATAATAGGAATATATTGTCAAGGCTTAAATTCACAATTTTGCAAGATTGTTTGAACGTGAAGGTAATTTAGTATAGTGTCATATGAATTCCATCTGGTGGTAATAAATCGTGGACGTGCAGATTTGTTGGATATGTGGCGACGTAGCTAAATCGGGCGAGCACAAAACAAAGCGCTCTGATTTGCGGGATGTTTTTGAGAAACCATCGCAATCTTCACCGCTTTTTCTAAATTCTGCCAAACTTAAAAATCGTCGTGTTCCTACACTCGGACTTTGAATAAATTTAAATGGAATGAACGCAAGGCTTTAGGCCGCCACCAACTGCTTCACCAGCGCGTCAATCATGCGCGGCAGGTCATAGGGGAAGCGGGCTGTGATGAGGTTGCCGTCGACCACGCAAGGTTCGTCGATCACGGTGGCGCCGGCGTTTTCCAGGTCGATCTGGATGTTCCAGACGGCGGTGGCTTTTTTGCCCTTGAGCATTTTTGCACTGACCATGACCCAGGGGCCGTGGCAGATGCCGCAGGTGGGTTTGCCGGCCGCGTGCATGTCGCGGGTGAAGTTCTGGGCGTCCTTGTCGGCGCGGAGGAAATCCGGATTCCAGCAGCCGCCGGGCAGGATCACTGCGTCGTAATCGGCAACCTTGGCCTCATCGAGGTAGCGGTCGATCTTCAGCCAGCCGGCATTTTCCATCAGGCGGATGGACAGGACATGGGTTACGGCGATGGCGGGGAAACGGAGGCCCAGGCTTGGCGGGAATTCGCCCACGCGCGGGGCCACGATATGCACCGTTGCGCCATGCTCGCTGAGCCAGCGCATGGAGCCCAGGATCTCCACTTCCTCCACGCCGTTGGTGCAGCAGATGGCGATCCGCTTGCCTTTCAGCAGTGTGGGGTTGGTAGCGGGATCGAAGAGGAAGCGGTTCAGTTCGCGGTTCAGCTCACCATCGGCGGTGGAGAGCAGCTCGGTTGAAATGGAGGGGACGGCTGCTGGTGACATGAATTGCTGGGCGCGGGCAAAGGCCGCGTTCTGGGCGGACGCGGGATTATGGGGCTTGTTCATGGGGAGCGCTCCTGAAGTGATTGGGAGCAGGAAGTTTCTCAGGAATTGGCCGGGCCGTCCAGCGAAAGATCGCGGCTGGAGGCCGGGGGATGATTCCTAAACCGCTTCCGCCAACTGGGCATCCCGATCGAATGCCGGTGTCCGGCGGAACTGTTCGTCGAGGGCGCGGATGGCGAGTTTCAGGCGTGACAGGCCATCTTCCATCTCGGCGCTGCCGGGCACCTCTGCCATCTCGATGTGGCTCACAACGGGTGGCGCAGGTTCAATTGCAGGGGCTTCCTTCACCATGGCAGGTGCATGATCCGCCGGGACGATGCCTGCGAAGACCAAGTCTTCCTTGCGGGCCCAGGGCAGCGACAGCATGGCTTCGCCAAAAAGATTGCCCTGCATCAGGTCCACCTTGCAGTTCTTCAGGATCTCGGCGTCTTCGGGGGTTTCCACCCATTCGGCGATGGTCTTGAGATCGAACTTGTGGGTGAGGTCGATGAGCGTGCGTACCAGATACTGGTTAGCGGAGTTCTGCCTGAGATCGCGGCAGAAGGAGCCATCGAGCTTGACGATGTTCACCGGCAGGTCGCGGAGGTTGCGGAATGAGGTGAAACCTGCGCCAAAATCGTCAATGGCGACACTGCAACCGATGTCGCGCAGGGACTCGACAAAACTGAAGGTTTCCTTGAGATCGGCCAGGGCGATGGTCTCGGTGATCTCCACCGTGAGGCGGCTGGCCACGGACCGGTTGGCGGCAATAATCTCCGTGAGCTGATTGAACCAGCGGGGATCGGTGGCGGTCGAGCCCGAAACATTCATGGCAAGGTGGGCCTGCGGATAATTATGCAGGGTGGAAATGGTCATCTGGGCCACGGCGCGGTCAATGAGGCGCACCAGGCCCAGCTTTTCGGCGACCGGAATGAGATGGGCGGCGGCGATCAAATCGCCATCCGCATCAGTCATGCGCAGCAGCGCCTCATGCATCACCACGTCATGGGTTGTGGCGTCGACGATGGGCTGGAAGCACAGCTTGAACTGGTCTTCCTTCAGGCATTTGACGATTTCGGTGGCCGCCCTCGCGTTCAGTCCGCGCTCGGCCACGCGCTTGGCCGACGGGCGGTAGATGACGGAGCCATCGGAGGGCATGCGCTTTGCTTCGGCCAGGGCCTCTTCGGCGCGGGCCATGGCGATGTTGGCGTCAGCGGCATATTTGGGAACCACGACGGCACCGATGGACAGCATGGCCCAGACGGGACCGTGTTCGGTTTCGATGACGCTTTCGCGGGCGATGTTGACAAAACGGTCAATGGCGATCTGCAACTCATCTTCGTGGCAGTTGTTCAGGATGATGCCGAACTTGCTGCCGGAATAGCGGGCAATGGCATCGCCGGTGCGGACCACCTGGCGCAGCCTGCGCCCCAGGGCCACGATCACCTCGTCGGCAACCTCGAAGCCATAGGCCTCGTTGACCACGGGCAGATTGTTCACGGCGGCAATGAGGAAAGCGCAATGGCTCTGTTCGCGGGTGGCGGTTGAAATGGTTTCGCCAAGGGCTTCCGCCAGACGGCCACGATTCATCATGCCGGTGAGCGGGTCGCAGTTACCGAGAAAGCTCAGGTGCTGGTCGCGGCTGTGGCGGTCATCAATGCGGCGGATGGTGCCGAAGACTTCCGCCGGCCGGCCATGCTTTCCAACAAACCATTTGCCGCGGTCCTCAAGCCAGATGCCGCGGCGGCCGGTGCGGCCGTCGGGCCGGAACAGATATTCGATCTGGAAGGCGACGCCGTCGCCCTCGTCAACCGCATGGCTGCGCATGACCGTGTCATAGCGGCTGGTGATATTGTCGCCGTCGAGGAGATTGGCATAGGCGCGGCCAGAGCTTGCGGCGTCCGGCTTGCAGCCCAGCACCGCCTCCATGTTGGGGCTCCACTGGATGGTATCGGTCTCGGTCATCCAACGGTAAGTGGCTTCGCCAACCGCCTCGACGGAACGCTGGATGAGCTGCAGGATATCGGTATCGTCGGTCGTGTTGAAATGGGCGACGGAGGACTCAGCAGGAGACGGTTCCGGTCCGGTAAACTCTTCAGTCCGGAACGAAAAGGCCGATTGGGTTTGGTCTTCGGTGCTCAAGTCGCCTCCAAGAGCTTGGAAATTCACTCCCCAACCTAACTGAGCAATCGTAAACAAGAGCAAAAAATCTGTGATTAATTTGCCGGTAACTATTCGTAGCCGAGGGCCAACCCATCCTTGCGATGGTCGGAGCCGCCGATCAGGAGGCCACGGACATGATCGATGACGATGGCCTGGCCGCCGCCCAAGGGTTCATCCGCGGCAACAATGCGGTGGCCTTTGCCCGCAAGTGCCGCAAGCACGGACGCGGGGACCGTGCTTTCAACCAGCACATCCTGACCTCTCGGAAAAAGGCGGGGAAAATCCAGGGCGGCTTGCGGGTCCATGCCATAGACATAGCGGTTCACCGCCACATTGACGTGGCCCATGGGCTGGAAGTCGCCGCCCATGACGCCGAAACTCATATCGATCCTGCCATCTTTCCTGGCCATGGCGGGAATGATGGTGTGAAGCGGGCGCTTTGAGGGAGCGATGCAATTGGGGTGGCCCAGTTGCGTGGTGAAGCCATGTCCACGGTTTTGCAGTGTAATGCCGGACTTCGGTGTGACAATGCCCGCCCCAAAGCTCCAGTAGATGGAATTGATGAAGGAAACGCTGAGACGGTTCCTGTCGACGACTGAGAGATAGACCGTATCAGAACTGGGCAGCGAGATCGCGCCATCGCTGCTATGGTTCATGTCGATCAGGCTTGCCAGCCTCTGGGAGGTTTCCTCACTCAGAAGTTCGCTTACCGGAACATCGGCATAGTCGGGGTCGGCGATATGGCGGTTGCGCAGGATCCAGGCCAGTTTCAGGGCCTCGATTTCCAGATGGCGGCGCTCGGGGCTGTCGGGTTCAAAACGCCTGAGGCCGAAATGCTCGAGAATGTTCAGCGTGATAAGAACCGTGAGGCCCTGGCCGTTGGGGGGAATTTCGAGAATGTCATGGTTGGCAAAGCGGGCTGAAATGGGCTTGACCCAGGTTGCTTCGGTGACGGTGAAATCCTCCAGGCTGAGAAGCCCGCCGCGGGCGGCGAGGTGCTTCACCATTTCGTTGGCGATTTCGCCCTCGTAGAATCCGGCGCGGCCATGCCTGGCAATGTGCTTCAGGGTTTTGGCGAGGGCAGGGTAGGCCATGATATCGCCTTCGCGCGGGGCGCGGCCGTCCCTCAAATAGTGTTTTGAACCCCCTTCATCGGCGGCCAGCATGGCTTCGCTTTCGGGCCAGTCCCTCGCTACGCGTGGTGTGGTGGGCACGCCTTTTTCGGCCAGTTTGATGGCGGGCTTCAGGGCCTCGGCCAGGGCCATCGTTCCTTCGGCTTTCAGAAGTTGATCCCAGGCATCAATGGCGCCGGGGACGGTGACGGCATGGACGCTTTGCGGGGCGATTTCCGTGAGGCCAGCGGCTTTCAACCAGTCGGCATCGGCCTTTGCGCCTGAACGGCCCGAACCATTGAGGCCCAGCACGGCACCATTGGGCTTGCCGATGAGGGCAAAGCAATCGCCGCCGATGCCAGTCATGTGGGGTTCGGTAATGCAGAGAATGGCCGAAGCGGTGACGGCTGCATCCACAGCATTGCCACCAGCACGCAGCACATCGATGGCGGCAAGGGTTGCCAGCGGAGAGGACGTGGCCGCCATGCCGGCAGTAGCGATGGCTGCCGATTTCCCCGGCTGGTCAAAATTTCTCATGAAGCAAGACCTCGTAATTGTCTCAGAAATGTCGCAAGCAGCATCGCAGCCTGATAATGGTTATTGCAAGAAAGCCTCCACAACGCTCTTGCCGCACTTCGGCACTCCTGCCAACAGAAGTAGACATTCTGAACGAAATATGCTGTTTCCCATCATGCACAATATTTTCTCTTAAGGAAGGACGATCTCACCATGGCCACGGTAAAGAGCGATATCGAAATTGCTCGCGAAGCAAAAATGAAGCCGATCATGGAGATCGGCAAGGCTTTGGGCATCCCGGAGAAGGACCTCATTCCCTATGGCCATACCAAGGCGAAGGTCCATCTCGACTATATCAACAGTCTTTCCAGCAAGAAGGACGGCAAGCTGATCCTGGTGACGGCGATCAATCCGACCCCGGCGGGCGAAGGCAAGACGACCACCACCGTTGGCCTGGGTGACGGGCTGAACCGCATTGGCAAGAAAGCCATGGTGTGCTTGCGCGAACCTTCGCTGGGGCCGTGCTTCGGCATGAAGGGGGGTGCTGCAGGCGGCGGCTATGCCCAGATCGTTCCGATGGAAGACATCAATTTGCATTTCACCGGCGACTTCCACGCCATTACCTCGGCCCATAATCTGCTGTCGGCAATGATCGACAATCACATCTATTGGGGCAACGAACTCGGCATTGATACCAGGCGGGTGGCCTGGCGCCGGGTGATGGACATGAATGACCGGGCGTTGCGCGAGATCGTGTGCTCGCTGGGCGGCGTGGCCAACGGGTACCCACGCGAGGCGGGCTTTGACATCACGGTTGCTTCCGAGATCATGGCGATCCTCTGCCTTTCGACCTCCATCGAAGACCTGGAACGGCGCATCGGGCAGATCGTGGTGGCAGGCAAACGCGATAAGGGGCAGGTACTGGCCAAGGACCTGAAGGCGCCAGGCGCCATGACGGTACTCTTGAAAGACGCGCTGATGCCGAACCTGGTGCAGACGCTGGAAAACAATCCGGCCTTCGTCCATGGCGGTCCCTTCGCCAATATCGCCCATGGCTGCAATTCGGTAATGGCCACCAAGGCGGGCCTCAAGCTTGCCGATTATGTGGTGACCGAGGCGGGCTTTGGCGCGGATCTCGGGGCTGAAAAATTCTTCGACATCAAGTGCCGCAAGGCAGGCCTTACACCCGCCGCAACCGTCATCGTCGCAACCATTCGGGCGCTCAAGATGCACGGCGGTATTGCCAAGGAAGAACTGAAAAAGGAAAATGTCGAGGCGCTGAAGAAGGGCTTGGTCAATCTTGGCCGCCACATCGAGAACATGAAGAAGTTTGGCGTGCCAATTGCCGTGGCCATCAATCATTTCGTGACCGATACGGAGGCGGAAGTGGAGGCCATCCGCAGCTTCTGCAAGGAGCACGGGGTTGAGGCCTTCAAATGCACCCACTGGGCCGAAGGTGGCAAGGGCACGGAAGCCTTGGCCAAACAGGTGGCTGAGCTTGCCGATCGCAGTTCGGTGCAGTTCAAGCCCATCTATGGTGATGACATGCCCCTGTGGGACAAGATCAAGACAATCGCCCGGGAAATCTACCGGGCCGATGATATCGTGGCCGACAAGGCGGTGCGCGACCAGCTCAGGTCCTATGAATCCCAGGGCTATGGCAAGTTCCCGATCTGCATGGCCAAGACGCAGTACTCCTTCTCGACCGATCCCAACCTGAAGGGTGCGCCTACCAATCACATCGTTCCGATCCGCGAGGTCAGGCTCTCGGCGGGGGCGGAATTCATCGTGGTGGTGTGCGGCGACATCATGACCATGCCAGGCCTTCCCAAGGTACCTTCGGCGGAAGTCATCGGCCTCGATGCAAAAGGGCAGATCGCCGGACTGTTCTGAGCTATAAGGGTTTCCTCGGGCAGGGATGCATGAGGAAGAAGTAATAGATGTTGCGCAAATACCTTATCGCTTTCGCAGGCGCTGTTGTTGCCGCAGCGGCTGTTGCCTGGTGGCAACTTGCTCCTCGCAGTGTACCTTTGCGGCCACTGCCACGGGATGCGTGGGAGACGTTGCTCCGTGAGCGGATCAAATTGCCAAAGGGCTACCGCCTGGAGGTTTTTGCCCGCGATCTCGGGCGGCCGCGCCTGATGCAGATGACAGGCAACGGAGATCTCATCGTTTCGGGCTATCGCGACGGGACAATTCTGCTGGTGAAGGCGGATACGGACGGCGATGGCCATAGTGACGGCCAGGAGACCTTGCAGGAAGGGGAAAACCAGCCCCATGGCCTGCTGCTGGAGGGGCGCACACTTTATGTGGCCGAAGAACAGCGGGTGGTGCGCTATGATTTCGATGGAGTGAAGCTCGCCGATGAACAGGTGATCCTGAGTGATCTGCCGGGCGGCGACGGGCATTCCTCGCGCACCCTCAAGCGCGGGCCCGACGGGTTCCTCTACCTGTCGATTGGTTCCAGCTGCAACGCCTGCGTCGAGGCGCATCCCTGGCGGGCGGCCATGCTTCGCTTCAAGCAGGGTGACTCGCCTGAAATATTCGCTTCCGGACTGCGCAATACGGTTGGGTTTGACTGGCAGCCGGGGACGGGCGCGCTTTTCGGCGTAGACAATGGCCGCGACAATTTGGGGGATGATGTTCCCGATGACGAGGTCAATCATATTGGCGCGGGCAAGCACTACGGCTGGCCCTATGTCCATGGCGCGGATGTGCAGGACCCCGATCTTTATGCGGAGATGCCCGCAGGGTTCGCCACGGTCCCGCAATTCCATGGCTTGGGCGGGCACGTGGCTCCGCTCGCGATCAGGTTTCTGGCACATCAGCCAGATAAGACCTTGAACGGAACGGCGCTGGTGGCTGAACATGGGTCGTGGAACCGGACGAAAAAGGCCGGATATCGAATCATCCGGCTGACTTTTGCAGGCGATTCGGTCCTAGAAGAGGTCTTTCTGAGTGGCTGCGAGGTCAATGATGAGGTAATCTGCCGCCCGGTGGATATTCTAGAGACACCCGAAGGCCGTTTGCTGGTGAGCGATGATTATGCAGGGGCTGTCTATACAA
>JBAVOA010000051.1:0-14882 GCA_049691635.1 Aestuariivirga sp.
GCCCGACACGTCCTGAAATACTGCCCTTCACTTCTATCCGGAAATGGCATAACCGTTTTCATCCCCGGCGAAGCCGTGAGCGGAGCTATGCCCGATGCTCATTGAAATGTGAACCATCTTGCCTGGCGCAATCGCAGGCGCTGATGAAGGGCCGCACCCTGGCGGAAGCCACGGCGCAATTTTTAGGGATGGGCAAGAGCAAGGCGGAAGCCAAACGTCTCGCTCCGCACCGCGTCTTCGTCGAAGCCGCGATCTGGGACATCAATGGCTTCGACCAATGGGGCGTGGAGCTTGGCAAGGAACCGGCCACGGGACTGCAGCCCGTTATGGAAGGCAAGCCTTCAACGGAAGGCCAGGACAGTTCAACGGCCGGTCTGGTGGCCCACCTGCGGAAGCTCAAGACGAAATAGTTGTAGATTCCTTCTGTCTCAAAGAGATATCCGCCTCTTTGTGGCCGTGGTGCGGGACACAATGATCTTGTCAATGCGCCGGCCATCAAGATCGACGATTTCAAAATGAAAGCCGTGTTCGGTGAAGGAATCCCCTACTCCCGGCAGGCGGCCCATACGGTCCAGCACGAAGCCGCCAACGGTCTGATACTCGCGGGTTGGCGGCACTGACAGGCCAAGACGGTCGGAAAGCGTGTCAATCGGTGTGCTTCCGGACACCAGCAGGGAGCCGCCGGGGCGCTCGACAATTTCAGGCTCGGGTTTGACGCCGTCGTGGCGGAATGCGCCGACAATGGCTTCCAGAATATCCGCCGTGGTGACGATGCCCTCAAAGTGGCCATACCCGTCATAGACCAGGCCGAAATGCACGGCGGATTCCTTGAGCCGGTTGACCACATCGAGCGCATCGAGCGTTTCCGGGATCACGGGTGCCTTGCGCACCAGCTTCTTGATGTTGGGGGCGCGCCGCTTCAGCACGGCGGCCGCCAGATCCTTGGCCTGGAGCACGCCGATGATATTATCCTGGCTTCCCTCATAGGCGATGAAGCGTGAATGGCCGCTGTCGGCCATCTGCTTGCCGATCTTTGCCGCGCTGTCATTGACATCGATCATCTCAACGTCGGCACGCGGCGTCATGACGGTGCGCACCAGCCGGTCGCCGAGGCGCATGACGCCTGCGATCATGGTGCGCTCTTCGGGTTCCAGCACACCGGCGGACTCGGCTTCGGCAATAAGCGCATGGATTTCCGCATCGGTGACGGTATCGTCCTTCACCCGGTTCTGCCCGAGCAGCACCAGCACCCAGCGGCCGGAATGTTCGAGCAGCCAGACAACAGGCGCGGATATTTTCGCAAGCACCGTCATGGCCGGAGACACAAGGCAGGCGATGCGTTCGGGATTGCCCAAGGCAATTTGCTTGGGCACGAGCTCGCCGATGATCAGCGACAGGTAGGTGATCAGGCTAATGACCAAGCCAAAGCCCACGGGCTCTGCCACATGCTCAGGCATGCCGAATGTCAACAACCAGTCGGAAACGCGCCCGCCAAGCGTCGCGCCGGAGAAGGCGCCGGCCAGAATGCCGATCAGCGTAATGCCGATCTGGACGGTGGACAGGAACCGGCCCGGATTTGCGGCCAGCGCCAAAGCCCGCCGCGCCCCCTTTACCCGTTGATCAGCCAGCGACCGCAGCTTTGCCGGACGCGACGATGCCACGGCCAATTCCGACATGGCCAGAAGGCCATTCAGCATGATAAGGAGGAGGACGAGAGTTATTTCAACATATGGCATCAGGCGCGGATGGGTCCCTTTTCATGAACAATTTCATGATCGCGTAGCACCATAGATGGCCGTATACACATCAGCAACCTGATCCACCGGCAAGCAATTGCCCTAGCACTCCACCACATTCACGGCCAGCCCGCCGGTCGAGGTTTCCTTGTAGCGGTCGCTCATGTCGATGCCGGTCTGGCGCATGGTTTCGACGCAGTTGTCGAGCGGCATGAAATGCTCGCCGTCGCCGCGCAGCGCCAGGGATGCAGCGGTGACCGCCTTCACCGCGCCGAAGGCGTTGCGTTCGATACAGGGCACCTGGACGAGGCCGCCGACGGGATCGCAGGTCATGCCGAGGTGATGTTCAAGGGCGATCTCGGCGGCGTTTTCCACCTGTTCGTTGCTGCCGCCAAGCGCCGCGCACAGGCCTGCCGCGGCCATGGCGGAGGCCGAGCCCACTTCGCCCTGGCAGCCCACTTCGGCACCGGAAATGGAGGCATTGTGCTTGATGATGCCGCCGATGGCCGATGACACCAGCAGCAAGGTGCGAATGCCTTGCGCGTTGGCGTCGAGGCAGTGGTCGAGATAGTAGCGGACGATTGCCGGCATCACGCCTGCCGCGCCATTGGTGGGCGCGGTCACGACCTTGCCGCCTGCAGCGTTTTCCTCGTTCACCGCCATGGCATAGACCGAGAGGAAATCCATGATCCGATGGGGCTGGATGGAATTGCCGCCCTGCTCTTCCTTCAGCCGGCCGAAAATTTCGGCGGCGCGGCGCTTCACCTTGAGACCGCCCGGCAATATGCCCTGAAAGGCGAGGCCACGGTTCATGCAGGCGTTCATCGCAGCCCAGATGCGGTCGAGGCCCCTGTCCAGATCGGGGCTCGACATATGCACGGTTTCATTGGCGCGTTTCATCGCGGCAATGGTGAGGCTAGAAGCCTGCCCCATCGCCAGCATTTCCTTCGCGGTTGAGAAGGGATAGGGCACGGCGAGTTTCGGCTTGGCCGCGGCGCGGTCCTGGGCGTTTGAGTCCAGCCGTTCGGCTTCCGTCTGCACGAAGCCGCCACCGATGGAGTAGTAGGTTTCACTGAAGAGCTTCGCGCCCGCAGCATCCCACAACGTGAAGATCATGCCGTTGGCATGGCCGGGAAGTGCCGGGCCATAATCGAAGATCACGTCCTTGGCGGGATCGAAGGACACGCGCTGGCCGCTTGCAAGCTTCACCTGCTGGCGCTCAGCCATCTCCCGGATGACGGCATCGACGCGGTCCGGCTCGATGGCATCGGGGGCTTCGCCGGCAAGGCCCAGTATGCAGGCGCGGTCGGTGCCGTGGCCCTTTCCGGTGAAGGCGAGCGAGCCATGGAGCGAGACGCTCACGCGCGCGGCATTGCCGGCGTGTGCAATCGAGAGAAAACGCCTGGCCGCCACCATCGGCCCCACGGTGTGGGAACTCGAAGGCCCGATGCCAATCTTGAACAGCTCAAAGACCGAGAGAAACATTTCAGCTCACCGTCCGGTGGTAGCCGCCACGCCAGAAGACCAGGGGCTTGCCCTTGGGGTCGTGGTCGAATTTCAGCACTTCGCCCACGAAGATAGCATGGTCGCCGCCGTCATAGGTGTGAAGCTTGCGGCATTCGAAGATGGCGAGCGCGCTGGGCAGGATGGGGCAGCCGGTTTCCCAAATCTCGTAATCGATGTCGCGCCACTTGTCGGGAGACGACTTGGAAAAGCGCGCGGACAGATCATCCTGGCCCTCGCGCAGGACATTCACGGCGAAATATCTGGCCGCCACGTAGGTGTCAAAACTAAAGGCCTTGCGCGCCAGGCTCCACAGCACCAAAGGCGGGTCAAGCGAGACGGAATTGAACGAGCTTGCCGTATTGCCCACCATCTCGCCCGACGCCGTCACGGCGGTCATGACGGTCACACCGGTGGCAAAGGTGCCAAGGGCGGAACGGAAGGCTCTGGGGTCAAAGTCATGGGACATGGCCCCCATTAAGCCGATTTGCGCCCGGGGCTCAAGGCGGGCTTGCGACCGTTAACTCCAGAATTCGCCAACAACCACCCGTTCGCGCTTCGGCGCGAGAAGTGCCGCGTTTTCGCCCAGCATCCGTCCGGCAAGGTGGCCGTCATGCACCGCCATGGCGATGAGGCCCGGGGCCTTGCAGTCGCCGATGCGGAGGAGGCTGGCAAGGCCGTGATCGCGCCCGTGGAGTTCATGCCACAGGGCGTCGTCGGGTTGGCGCGAGGTCACGCTGACGAGACTGCCGCACGGAACACTGCGCTCGCGGCCCGTATAGACGCAGGCCAGCGTTGCCTCCCTGCCATCGGCGGCCACAACGGCGTGCGAGACGATGATCTCCACCCCCAGTTCAATGAGGCGCGCCTGGACGCGGGACTGTTCGGCCGTATTGACGGACCACTCGCTCACGATCCCTGCTGTCGTGACGTAGACGACGGTGTGGCCCTGCCTGGCCAGCAGTTCGGCGATGACCGAAGCCATGTAGTAACCGTCATCGTCGAAAATCACCACGGGGCCATCCGGCTTCCTGCCGGCCATGATGTCGTCGGGAGTCAACACGCAACCCGCGGCAAAGCCGGGCTGGGGCGCATGGTGGTGGCGGCCCCGGCCATCGGCGCGCCAGCGGCTGCCGGTGGCGAGGATCACATGCCTTGCTCCGGTGGCGAGCACATCATCGGCCGTCATGGGGCTGGCGCGAAACAGGTGGACATTGGCAAGCTTGCCGATCTGGTGCAAACGGTAGTCGGTCACGCGCTTCCACTCGGAAAGCCCAGGCAACGCCGCCTCGCGGATGACCCGTCCGCCAGCCACGCCGCCGGCTTCCGCCAACATCACCTGATGCCCGCGCTTGCCTAGCACATGGGCGGCCTCCAGCCCTGCCGGCCCCGCTCCCACGACCAGCACCTGCACCGGCGTTGAAGCCTTGCCGAAGTGTTCCGGGTGCCAGCCGCGGCGCCATTCCTCGCCCATGGTGGGATTCTGCGTGCAACGGATGGGAGCGCCCCGCGCATCGCCCGCATAGCAGATGTTGCAGCCGATGCATTCGCGGATGTCATCGAGGTGGCCATCACGGATTTTTTGCGGAAGGAAAGGATCGGCAATGGAAGGCCGCGCCGCACCGATGAAATCCAGCACGCCGCGCCGCACCTGGGAAAGCATCGTCTCCGGGCTGGTAAAGCGGCCCACGCTCACCACGGGCTTTCCGGTGAGGCGCTTCACCTCGCCCACGAAAGGCTCGAGCGAAGCTTCCCTGACAAAGCGCGAGACGCCCATCTCCTGGCTGTAGTCGGAAATCGTCACGTTGAAGAGATCGAGATGGGGGGCGAGGCTTTCAAACACGGCGCGGCGCTCGTCCTTCCCCCCGCCCCGCTCGTCGTCAACCTCGACGCGGATGGCGATGGCGCAGGTGCCGCCCACCGCCTCGCGGGTGTCCTCGATCAGCTCGCGCACCAGCCGCCAGCGGTTCTCCGGATTGCCGCCATAGGAATCCGCCCGGCGGTTGATCTCCGTGTCGAGAAACTGGGCCAGCAGATAGGTGTGGGCGGCATAGACGTAGATGATGTCGAAGCCCGCCTGCTTGGCGCGCAACGCCGCCGCCCGGTGCCAGTGGCGGAAGGCGCGGATGTCGCTTTGATCCATGCGCTGGCTTTGCCAGGGATCGGAATTGACCGGCAGGCTCTCGGGCGCCAGCGGGGTTTCGCGCGACAACAGGTTTGAGCTGCGGAAGCCGCCATGCCAGAGTTCCACTCCGGCCAGCGCGCCATGGCGCTTCACGCCCTCAGCCATCAGCGCCATGTTGCACACATCGCCTTCATCCCACAACGCGCAATAGGGTGCAGGCGTGTCGTCGGAGCTCGGATGGACCGAGCAGTATTCGGTGTTGACCACGCCCCAGCCGCCTTCCGCCTTGACCTCGCGCATGGCGGCCAGCGTCCGGGGCATCCCGAAGCCCATGCCCGTGCAATGGGGCACCTGATAAAAACGGTTTGGTGCCGTCACCGGGCCGATCTTCACGGGCTCAAACAGGCTGGCGAAACGGTTGGTCTGGTCCATCAGCGATGGGTCCGGGAAGCGAAAGCATGGTACATGCTCCCCATTAAGCCGATTTGCGCCCGGGGCTCAAGGCGCGGCTCTGGACAATCCGGTTTAGACACGCCAGTCTGGCTTTTGCCGTTGGTTTCGGGGGGCAGGACAGATTGACATTCGCATTTCTTGAGCCGCTGTTCGTCAGCCAGAACATCGTGCATGTTGCAGCACTGCTGTACCTCGCCGGATTCCTCTTCCGCGACCAGCTCGTCCTGCGCGGGCTGATCCTGGTGGGAGACCTTGTCTACATTCTTTATTTCTACTTTGCGCCGGAGCAGCCGCTGTGGGGCGGGATATTCTGGAGCGCCATGTTCACACTCGTGAATATGGTGATGATCTGGCTCATCTTCTTTGACCAGGTGGAGTTCAGCCTCAGCGCCAATGAAAAACGATTGTTTGACCTGCTGGGGGATTTCACTCCCGGCCAATTCCGCCGGCTCATGGGAGCCGGCAGGCAGGAGGTGGCAACGTCCGCTGTTGTTGCCACGACGGAGAATGAGCGGCTGGATCATCTCTATTTTATAAGCGATGGCAAAGTGACCATCGAGAAGGCCGGGCACCGGGCGGTTTCTGACGCGAAGACGTTCATCGGTGAAATCGCTTTTCTGCTGTCGCGGCCCGCCACCGCCACGGTGACTTTGGAACCCGGGTGCCACTACTGTGTGTGGGATTCAAAGACATTGCGTGCCCTCCTTGCGCGAAAACCGGCACTCAGCACCGCCTTGAGCGCCGCGATGAACCGGAAGCTGGCCGAAAAAGTGGCCCAGGCCGGTGTGCTGACGGATATTACAGGGGGCAAGCTTGAAGCCCCCGGCAAGCCCGCTCCGCAACGGAAAATGCCATCACCAAGGACGGCAAAGAAAAAAGCCCCGCGCGCCCGTTAACTGCAAAAAGCGGCATTCCACTTGGTCTTTGCCTCTGGCCCCCGCAAAAGCTAGTATCCCCTCAGAAAATGAGGGGATTTCATGAACGATCTTGATACGCTGGGCTGGCTGGCGGAACAGACCGACATCCGCAGCCTGCGGGCGGCGGTGTGCGATTTGAACGGGGTCATGCGGGGCAAGCGCATTCCGGTTGAACAGGCGGAAAAGGTGCTGGGCGGTGGCCTGCGCATGCCGCTCTCCGTGGTGGGCGTCGATATCTGGGGCGAGGACATCAAGAATTCACCGCTGGTGTTCACCACCGGTGATGCCGATGGCCTGTGCGAGCCCATCGGGCGCGGCATCCTGCCCATGGACTGGACGCCGGAACCCACGGCCCTCATCCCGCTGTGGCTGCGCGAGGAAAACGGCACGCCGTTTGGCGGCGATCCGCGCCGCGTGCTGGCAGGTCTGGTCGAGCGCTTTGCCGCGGCGGGGCTCCATCCCGTCATTGCCATGGAGCTTGAATTCTATCTCTATGATCCCAAGGAAGACCGGCCGGTTGCTCCGATCTCACCGGTTTCGGGCAAGCGGCTGGACGCCGATGCGGTGCTGTCGATTGACGAGATCGACGAGTTCGGAGCATTCTTCCGCGATGTCTATGCAGCCTGCGCCCAGCAGGGCGTGCCGGCGGATTCGGCCATCGCAGAAAATGGCGTGGGCCAGTTTGAAATCAACCTGCTCCATGTGAATGATCCCCTGCGCGCCGCCGATGACGCGGTGCTGTTCAAGCGCATCGTCAAGGGGGTGGCGCGCAAGCATGGCTTTGCCGCCTCCTTCATGGCCAAGCCCTATGGCGGGCGCTCGGGCAGCGGGCTCCATGTCCACTTCAGCTTGCTGGACGGCAAGGGCGTCAATGTCTTCGACAACGGCACCGACCAGGGCAGCAGCATCATGCGCCATGCGGTGGGGGGCCTGCTTGAGGCCATGTCGGAAACCACCCTGCTGTTTGCGCCGCATTTCAATTCCTACCGCCGCCTGCGGCCCGGCACCCATGCGCCGTCGGCTGCCGCCTGGGGCTATGAAAACCGTACCGTTGCCATCCGCATTCCCGGCGGATCGCCGCAGGCACGGCGCATCGAGCACCGTGTGGCGGGGGCGGATGCCAATCCCTATCTGGTGCTGGCCGGCATTCTGTCGGGTGCCATTGTCGGCATCGAGCGCGAGATGGTGCCAAGCGATCCGGTGCGCGGCGATGCCTATACGCTGAAGCTCAAGGGCCTGCCGCCCGACTGGGCCTCCGCCATCGACGCGTTTGCCGCGGGCTCCATTGTGAAGGACACCATGCCCACAATGCTGCGCGACATGCTGGTCGCCTGCAAACGCCAGGAACTGGACACGTTTGCGGCGCAGGTGACGGACTTCGAATATGAGACGTATCTGGATATGGTTTAGGCCGGTTTGCCGAAATCGCCGGTCAGCCCATATCTGCAATAAGGGCGGCGATATCCTGTTGGCGTGGCATGTGTTCCATGGCGCCAACAACCCGGGCCATCACTGCCCCTGCGGCGCAAGCCGCGCGGCCGATGTCATGGAGCTCTGCCTCGCCAAGGGTGGCAGGGCCGTTTTGCAGAAGGCCGGTGAGCAATGCCGCCATGAACGCATCGCCGCAGCCAACCGTGTCTGCAACTTTCACCGGGAATCCGGCAACCCTCACGTGGCAGCGCGGGGTAAAGAGTTCAGCGCCGCGCGCCCCATGCGTGACGGCGAATAACTTGAGGTTGTCGTGCCACAGGCCCCTGACAGCCGTTGCCGTATCCGTGGCAGATGCAAGTGCTGCCAATTCCTCCGCGTTCACCTTGACGATATCAGCACCCGCGATTGCTTCACGGCCGGTTGCATACATGGCTTCGAGATTGCGCCAGATCGCCGGACGGAAATTGACATCGGCCGAGATCAGGGCGCCGGCGTCCCTGGCCGTGTTAACCGCCAAACGCTGGGCCTGTGCCGACAGGGGTGAAGCGAGCGACAGTGAACCCACATGCAGAACCCGGCAGGCGCGCACGATGTCCAGCTCGACCTCGTCCGGCGCATAGCGGCTGTCGGCGCAGCCATCCCGATACAGCATGAAATCGCTTTCACCGCCGGAGTTCACCGAGACCAATGCAAGTGCCGTCGGATCAGCTTGCGAACGCCCTATGCCATGCGTATCGACCCCGGCCCGCGCCAGAGCCTCAAGCAGCAGGGAACCGAGTGATCCTGGCCCCACTCTACCAAGCATTGCGGCGCGCTGGCCCAGCCGTGCGACGCCTGCGGCCACATTGCCAGGGGCTCCCCCCGGCTTGGCCGTGAACAGCAAGCTGCCATTCCTGCTCTCCGCCGGAATCAGATCGATGACAAGCTCGCCAAGGGCGGCAACGTCAAACCCTATCGTCATGTCGTGAAATTCGGGTTGTCGGTTATTGCCATCGCGCCGTTTTGTTCGACCACGAGCTTGCGCATGCCGCGTTCGAGGATTTTGCCATAGTCATGGCCTGCATCAGTTGCACAAAACCAGACGAAGACCAGCTTTTCACCACCGATGTTGATTGACCGGTGGGCCCAGTCAGGCGGGATGAAGGCGCAGGTGCCGGGGCGCATGCTTACGGTGCGGGTTTCGCCATCGCGGGATTCGAGCAGCAGGAGCCCTTCGCCAGACTGGGTATAGTAAACTTCACCACGGTCACGCCGTTCATGGAAATGTCCGCGCGTCATGTAATATTCCATGCCGACCTTGCCCGGCGACATGATGGTGGTGCCGAAGCACAGGTCACTGCCCTGTTTTCGATACTCGATGACTTCATAGACGACTGGATCGTCCTGCCCGGAAATTGCCCGGTTGAAAACCGGACCGTCGCGGAATATGCCCCTGAGCTCACTCAGCCTTTTGGTGTAACGACCGGTTTCGGGCGTGACTGTGCCAGTCATGCCATCAACCAGAACGCCTTCGGGGTATAACATCGCAGATTCCTCCCGCTGCTTTGGGGAACGCGAGCTAAGCAGCCTCTGCATATTTGTCAACGCATCGGCTCCGGAACCTGATCGTCACGATCCTACCCCATATATTGCCCGCCGTTTACATGGAGGATTTGGCCGCTCACGTAGCCGCCCATGGAGGTGGAGGCGAGGAACAGGATGGGGCCGACGCAATCCTCAGGCGTTCCGGCGCGGCCGAGGGGGACGGACTTTTTCATGGCTTCCATGCGCTCGGGCGGCGTTGCGGCGTGGAAGGCGGTTTCGATCACGCCGGGGGCTATGGCGTTGACCCTGATTTTGCGAGCGGCGAGATCGGTGGCCATGTGGCGCGTCAGATTATGGACATAGGCCTTGGCGCAGGCATAGTGGCCCGAGCCCGCACCGCCGCCGTTGGCTCCCGCAATGGAGCCCACATTGATGATGGCGCCGCCGCCCTGCTTTTCCATGTGGGGGACGGCGGCTTGCGAGGCTTCGATCACCGGACGCACATTCAGGTCAAGGGCGGCCTCATAGAGGCCTGAGCCAAGTTCAAGGAACGGCACCCTGTCGATGATGGCGCCCGCATTGTTGAGCAGGATGTCGAGACGGCCCAATTGCTTTGCGGCGTCTTCCACCACGCGCCTGGCGGTTCCCGCAACCGAAAGGTCGCCGCCGATGGCCACGGCCTTCACCCCGAGTTTGCGGATGGCGGCGCAGACAGCTTCAGCGGCCTGCTTGTTCTTGTTGTAATGGACCGCCACATCGGCCCCCTGTTTGGCAAAGCCGAGGCTTGCTGCAGCGCCGATGCCGACGCTGGCTCCGGTGACGAGGACGGCTTTTCCACGAAGGTCTTCAAGCATTGGGTTTTCCTGTGAATTTTTCCGAGCGGTGAACTTCTTTGCCGCCCAGCATGGTGAGCAGCACTTCCGTATCACCGATATCATAGACATTACAGGTGAAAATGTCCCGGTCGAGGACGATGAGATCGGCATATTTGCCCACGCTCAGCGAGCCCGTGTCGCGGGCCCGCCAGGCGGCTTCAGCGGCAAATACCGTGTAGCCCTTCACACATTCCTCGCGGGTCATGCGCTGCTCGGGCAGGAACACGGGATGGTCGCCGTTCTTGCGCGGCGGCTGGCGGGTGATGGCGGTTTCCATGATCGGGAAGGGATTGAGCGTCGACACACTCCAGTCGCTGGAGACGGCAAAGGGCGCACCCGCATCGATGAGCGAGCGGAAGGCATACATCCATTTGCCGCGCGCCGCGCCCACCATGGGCAGCGCCACGTCGGTAACCGAGGGTTCATTGCGGGCCCAGAGCGTCTGGATATTGGCCACCACGCCAAGCTCGCGGAAGCGCGGGATATCGGCGGGGTCGATGCATTGCACATGGGCCAGCTGATGCAGGCTGGACCACAGGCCGTTGGCGTCGCGGGCCGCTTCCAGCGCATCAAGGGCGGCACGCACCGCGCCGTCGCCGATGACATGGACATGAATCTGGAACCTCGCCGCGTCGAAGGCGGTGAACAGTTCCTTCGCCTGGTTGTGGCCGAACATCAGCTGGGCGTTGCCGCCGAGCGCATCCGAATAGGGTTCGATCATCACGCCGGTGCGGTTTTCCAGAACCCCGTCAAGAAAGAATTTTGCCGAATGGACCTTGAACATGTCGGAGGAATTGTTACGGCGCAGGGCTTCGAGACGGCGCACTGCTTCCCCGGTCTTCTCGGAGGAAACCACCTTGGCCGTGGCGGCCACGCGCACGGTGAGGGCTCCTGCCTTTTCAAGGCTGTCATAGACGCGGGCGTGGCGTTCATTCACCGAAGCGTCGATGACGCCGGTGATGCCGTGGCGGTTGCACAGGCTCTGCGAAAAGCGCACGCCATTGGCGTAGTCCGCGTCGGTGGGGATGGGCATGAAGCTTTCGGCCCAGTCGGTCGCACTTTCATGGAGCATGCCCGAGGGCTCGCCATTGGCATCAAGCACGAAATGGCCGTTCACCGGATCGGGCGTGCCGCGCCCGAGGCCCACCAGCTCGCAGGCCTTTGAATTGAGGCAGGCGTTGTGGCCATCGCTGGCTACGATATAACAAGGCCGGTCGGGCACCGCCGCATCGAGCACATGGCGGTTGAGATTGTGACCGGTGAAGATGCCGGTGTACCAGCCCGTGCCGTTCACCCAGGCGCCCTTGTTGCCCCTGGCAAAATCGCGCAGGGCCTGCTGGAGTTCGGCAATGGTGGTGCAGGTATCAAGTATCGCACTGCGGCTGTGGACATAGCCGCCGTCCTGCAGATGGATGTGGGTGTCCTGAAAGCCCGGCAATATCAAACGCCAGCCCGCATCGATGAGGAGGGTGGATTTCCCGGCGAGGGCGGCGATTTCCGCGGTTGTACCAAGAGCGGATATCCGGCCATGGGTGATGGCAAGGGCCGCAACCCGTGGCGTGAGCGGATCCATGGTGCAGATATCGGCGTTGACGACAATCAGGTCCGGTGCAATCAAAATGCGGTCTCCAGTTTTGGCCAGTCGGCAGAGGGTATGACTTTTGCGGGGAGGCTTGTATCCTTGGTCCAACAGAAAAGCGCAAGGAAGGGCGTGCTCCCTGTCATGGTGGCATGGGGCTGCCAGGGTTCGTTCCACACGGGCTGGTGCGCCTCCTTCCAGACCAGCGGGTCGCCGGGATGAAAGCGCCAGCCGTGGGGACCGGTGAGCGGCATGTAGAGTTCAGGCGCCGCGTGATGATGATCGCGGTAGAAGACATGGGGCGCGATCAAGAATATCCCGAGGTCAAAATCAACCGCCTCCAGCGCACAGCCTTCGCCGATGACGGAGGCGAAGGCGTGGTTGTCAGCGAAGCGCTCGCCGATCTCGGCGCGCGGGTAAGCGTCATAGGTGACCCAGTGCAGAAAAGACTGCACCCCGGCGATGGCTTTCATAAGGGAGGGCCGGTCCATGGCCTGGAGGGCTGCATCCAGATGATCACACACCGGAAGGCACCTGGCGGCCGGGGGGTTCACGGGCCCCTCTTTCCATTTCCTGATGCCTTCAAGCACGGGCGCGATGCCCGGACCTCTCAGGCCCGCCACATAGGATTCAACTGCGGCGACGAAGGTGCGAATGGCGGTTTCGGGGGTCCTGATCTGCACGGCGGTCATTGGGCGAGCACCAGGCCGGAGGTCGCGGGCCAGGTGACCCAGACCTTGGCGCCTGCATGGACCGGCGATGTTTTCAGTCCGCTGTCATTCTGCTGGGACACGGAGATGGGGCGGTCAAAACCCTGGGCCGTTACCAGAAAATGATGACGATCGCCGCGGCAGGAGAGGGCCTTCACCACGCCAGCGACTGCGTTCGGCGATGCGGGCGGCCTGCTCAACACGAGTTTCAGTTTCTCCGGGCGCACCGCGAGGAAAACGTCCTGGCCCTTTTTGGCGGTGCCCGAAACCTGCAAGGGGCCAAGAGCGCCAGTATCGATGATTGCAAGGCCCCTCGCAACCCCCGAAACCCTGCTCTCTCTCCGCGCAATACCGCGCGAACTGGAAGCAGGCGTTTGCCGAAGCGCCGCCCAGCTCATCGCCGAAGGCGGATACAGCCACAACGCCGCACGTGTGGCCCGCGTGTTGCGCGTGATTGTCGAAGGCCTGTGGCTCGACATCATGTCGATGACCACCCCCTATTCGCGCAACGAAGCCATCCTTACCGTTTACGTCTGCGCGGCGGCGCTGTTTCCAAAGCATTTTGGAGAAGCGGGATTACTGGAGTAAGACTGCATTCCCGGTCTGCCGTTACCCGAAAAAGGAATGAAAAATGAGCTTTGCCGCTGTGGTCGTCGAAAGACGCTTCGAGGGCGCCACCATCTATTGCCACGCGCCTTCGATACGGCTGCGCGTGACCGTGACCGGCGATCAAACCTGTCCGGCCACCGCCTGCGAAGCGGCCCGGTTTGCCATCGACAGTTCCGGCGCTATGTCCCCGAAGTCCCCCAATCCCATATGCGCGATGAACCCTGCGCTTCTCATCGGAGAACTGGCGGTTTTGCTGCAGCGCGCGGCGGGTTTTGCGTGCAGTCGTTTCGCCCAGAGCGCCACGCAGGGTGACACGGCGTGGATCGACTATGAGGCGCCCGACAACAAGACCGGTGTAGCCGCTGGGTTTGCGGCAGGCGTGATGATCTCAACCCTGCTGGACACAAACTTCGACCCCAAACATTCACAGGAGTTGGCAGAGACGGTGGCCAACTTCCGCACGGATTTTTCGCGGGGCGGCAAGCGGGCACTTTTTGATTATGTCTGGACAGCGGCGGCACGCGGCCTGCCGTGGCGGCGCATATCCGCTGATGCCGACATTTACGAGATCGGACAGGGCTGCAAACGGCGGCTGTATTTACGGCATTCGACCATGCGGACCGGACAGGTTTCATGTCATGCCGCCATGCGGAAGTCGATCAGCGCCCTAATGTTGCGCGAGGCTGGTCTGCCCGTTCCGCCCCATCATGTCGTTACCACTGAGCCTGAGGCCATCAATGCCGCCCAAACCCTGGGGTTTCCGGTTGTGATCAAACCTGAGGCCACCGACTTCGGAACCGCGGTCGCAACCGACCTCCGCACCGAGACCGATGTCAGGACGGCCTTCCATCTGGCGCGCAAGCATGGCCGCGTGTTGGTTGAGAAACATCTTGATGGACTCAATTACCGTCTCCTTGTCGTCAATGGCAGGATGGTCTCGGCAGTCCAACAGACGCCGGCCCACGTCAGAGGCGATGGCCGCTCAACGGTTGACAAGTTGGTTGAGCGCACGAATGCGGGCCGATCGGAAGGCCTAAGTGAGAGCTGGAAGAAGATCGCTCTTGATGCTGCAACCGATACCCTGCTGCAATACCAGGGCTTCATCCGGCAAAGTGTTCCTCCAGCGGGGGCGATTGTATGGCTGCGCCAGCAGTCCAACCTCTCAACCGGCGGCACCATGACAAATATCACCGGCCTCGTACACCCCGACACGGCGCGCATGGCAGAACGCGCCGCATCAATCATGGGGTTGGATGTGGCGGGCATTGATTTCATCACCACGGATATATCCCAACCGCCCGGTGATGGCGGCATCTGCGAGATCAATCCGAACCCCGGATTCATCATGGGCGAGCCGCCGGACAGGCTGGAGACGCTGTTTCTCGAAGCGGACTTCCCGACGGAAGCGACGGGCCGGATT
>JBAVOA010000052.1:0-16590 GCA_049691635.1 Aestuariivirga sp.
GAATGGCACCCTCAACACCACACTACGGATTGGTGCCGATGGCATCTTCTCCGACAACGGCAGCATTGATGCAAGCCTGCTCGGCAACCCGCTTGACTTCTCGGCCAACGATGGCTCGGACGAAGCCTTGCGTGGCTTTGTTGGCTTTGATGCGGTCTATGCCACCACGGGCGCTGCCACCTTCCATGTGGGAGCCGAGCTTGGCTATGACAGCAACGACGCCTTCACCGCGCAAGCTGAAGCCGGATTTGAGATCCCGCTGTAACCAATCATTATGTTATAGGGTCAGTCATCTCAGATTTGGCAGAACAGAAGCGGGGCAATGGCTGCTTAGGGTCAAAGACGGACATCTCCCGTGCTAGTTGCAAACGTCCACTTTGAGCCATTTCTCTCCCGTCGAACCCTTAGCCAGCTCTGCGCCCCTATTATTCATACTAACATGTTAGTATGAATAATCTCTCCGGGCATTTGCGCAGAAATTGCGATTTAAATGATGCGCAGAGTGGCCGTTTTGGGCCGCTTTTTGCACGACATTCGGCGGCGGTTTGGGCGCGTTTTGGGCGCACTGCGCGGGGTGCTTTTTGCCACGTCTGGGTGGTCAGATCAGGCCCGGCCATGGAGGGAAAAAAGCGGGCTCAGAGCAGCTCTCTTTTGGCGAGGTTCCGCATCAGGTCGCCAGCCCCGAAGGTCCAGGCTTCCGCCCTGTCGGTGGGCACCACGCGGTTCACCAGTGCGCCCAGTTCGGCGGTGGCGATGGTGACGATGTCGCCGGTCTTGTGGGTGAAGCCGCGGCCCGGCACATCGCGGTCGTCGCTGGGGGCGAACATGGTGCCGAGGAACAGCACGAAGCCATCGGGATAGTGGTGGTGGGCGTTGATGGTCTGGGCCACGAGATCGGCGGGGTCGCGGCTGATTTCGGCGATGGACGAGCGGCCCTTCATGGTGAAGCCATCGGTGCCTTCAACGGTGAGCGAAAGCTCCATTTTCCGAACGATATCAAGGCTGAAGCCCTCGTCGAGCAGGCGCACGAAGGGGCCGATCGCGGTGGCGGCGTTGTTGTCTTTCGCCTTGCCGAGGAGCAGCGCCGAGCGCCCTTCCACGTCGCGCAGGTTCACGTCATTGCCGAGGCTGGCGCCCACGATCTTGCCCCTGGACGAGACCACGAGCACCACTTCCGGCTCCGGATTGTTCCAGGTGGATTTGGGATGGACGCCCACATCCATCATGCTGCCCACCGCCGACATGGGCTGGCCCTTGGTGAAAATCTCCGCGTCGGGGCCGATCCCAACTTCGAGGTATTGGCTCCAAGCCCCTGCTTTGATTAGGGTTTCCTTGAGCGCCGCGGCCTCGGGCGAGCCGGGCTTGAGCTTGCGCAGATCATTGCCCACGAGATCCTTGATATGGCTGCGTATGGCGATCGCCGCATTGGCGTCGCCGCGGGCCTTCTCCTCGATCACGCGCTCCAGCATGGAGACCACGAAGGTGACGCCGGCCGCCTTGATGGCCTGGAGGTCCACCGGGGCCAGCAGCCAAGGCTTTGATTTGTTTCGCGTATCGGGCGAGGTGTTGGCGAGGATGTCAGTTAAGCTGCCGAGGTCCTGGCCCTTGGCGGCCTTTACGGCAGCCGATGGATTGGCGCTCTCGCAGAGGTCGCGCATGGTGGGGAACGCCGCGGTCACATCGATGAGCCGTTCGCCATCCAGGCGGGCCACGCAGGGGCCGGCATCGGGCACATAGACCCTTCCAACCAGGCAGGCATTCTTCGGAATCATGGCTTACCCACTTTCAGCGCTGGAGCTTTTCGCGCCCATATAACAACAACATAAGGATGATGACGAGGCCATAGATGATCTGCCGGCCGAACTCCGGCATCTGCATGACCGAGAGGATGGATTGCAGCAGGGTGATTAGCATGACGCCCGCCACGGTGCCGAGATAGCTGCCCCGGCCGCCCAGAATGGAGGTGCCCCCCAGCACCACGGCGGCAATCGCCGGCAGCAGGTAGGCATCGCCCATGGACTGCGCGGCCTTCGACGCATAGCCTGCGAGAAGCACGCCGCCGAAGGCCGCCAGCCCCCCGGAAATTGCAAACACTATCATGACGATACGCCGGGTATTTATACCGGAAAGGTAAGCGGCGCGTTCGCGGTTGCCGATGCCGTAGATGGAGCGGCCGAAGGTTGTGCGGGTCATCAGGAAGACGGCGGCGGCCCCCACCAGAGCCCAGCAGATCACCGCGTTCGGCACGGTGGGAATAATGAAGCCCGTTGCGATATAGCGCATGGCCGGCGAGGCGGAATCCTGGGGCGAAAATCCGCCCGTGTAGACCACCATCAAGCCTTGCGCCACGGCGTTGGTGGCCAGGGTAATAATCATCGAGGGAATGCGGAGATAGGCCACGCCGATGCCGTTCACCAGGCCGATCAGAACGCCGCAGAAGATGCCGAAGGGAATGGCCAGAATGGCGCCCGTTTCGCCATAGCCCGCCACGGCGCTGGACATCATGGCCCCCACGGTCACCACCCATGGCAGGGAAAGGTCGATCTGCCCGAGCAGGATCACCAGCATCATGCCGGTTGCGATAATCCCCAGGAAAGACGCCACCTTAAGCTGCTGCAGCAGGTATTCCGGCGAGAGGAAATTGCTGGAATAAAGGCTGCCCACAAACAGCAGCAGCAGAATGCAGGCAAAGGCCGTGAGCACCGCCGGATCAAGGCGGCGCATGAAAGGCGGCAGGCGTTCAGCGAGAGCGTTCATCCAAACCAATCCAATCGATTGCGAATGCGGAAAAGGCCGAAAGCTCCGAGGCTTACGGCGAAAAGCAGAACCACGCCCTGAAACAGCGGCTGCCACAGGGGGTCAAAGTCGAAAACGAAGAGCAGATCGCCAATGGTGCGGAAGGCCAGGGCGCCGAAGATTGCGCCAATGGCGCTGCCCTTGCCGCCAAACAGCGAGACGCCGCCCAGCACCACGGCGGCGATTGAAAACAATGTGTAGGCATTGCCGCTGGCATAGGCCGCCTCGCCCGTATAGGTGAAAAAGGTGAGGAAAAGCCCGCCGATACCGGCCAAAAGGCCCGAGAGTGTATAGGCGGCAAATTTGGCGCGGCGGATGTTGACGCCCGACATATAGGCGGCAGGTTCCGAGGAACCCACGGCATAGGCGGCCCTGCCCGTCACCGAGCGGCTGAACGGCATCCAGACGACAAGGACAACGGCAATCAGGGCCACAAGGCTTGCCGGAACAAGGCCAAAGAGCTTGCCGGTCAGCGCATCGGCAACGGTTTCGTCAACACTGCCGCCGGGGAAAGGCCTGAGAGCCAGCGCTATGCCGTAATATATGGCGCCCGTCGCAATCGTCGCCACAATGGGTTGCAGGCGGCCATAGATCACCACGGCGCCGTTGATGGCCCCGCACAGGGCGCCGACGAACAGCACCGCGACGATGCCAAAGGCAACTTCCAGGGGCGAACCGATGACCAGCATCGAGGCCAGGCAGTTGGTCAGGGTGAAAATCATGCCGACCGAGAGGTCAATGCCCGCCGTAATCACCACAAAAGCCTGGGCCATGGCCACAAAGGCCAGCAAAACGCCCTTGTTGGAGGCGGTCTGCACCACGTTCGGGGAAAAGCCTGCCGGATGGTTGGACGAATAAATGACAAACATCACAATGAAAATCGCGATCGCCATCAACGTGCCGCGCTGTTCGGCAAACCAGAAACGCCAGTCCTTCATGGGTGCGCCGCCTCGTTCACGTCGATGTTCAGGGCGCTGGCAATCAGCGCCCTTTCAGTGATTTCCTCGCCCACCAGCTCGCGTTTCACCTTGCCGTCATAGAGCACCAGCACCCGGTCGCAGCAGCCGATAAGTTCATCATAATCGGTGGAATAGAAGATGATTGCCGCACCTTCGTCAGCAAGCTTGCGCAGGAGCAGATAGAGCTCCTGCTTGGTGCCTACATCGATGCCGCGGGTCGGGTCATTGAGCAGGATGATGCGGGGCTGGTTCATCAGCCATTTGGCGATCACAACCTTCTGCTGGTTGCCGCCGGAGAGTGCGCCAACCGGGATATCAACTCCGGCCGTCTTGATTCCCAGCAGGGCAATCATCTCGTCGATCAATTTCTGCTCGACCGCGCGATTGACGATACCCTTGCTTGAGATGCGGTGAAGCGAAGCAAAGGAAAGATTATCGCGCACCGTCATGGGCAGCATCAGGCCTTCCGTCTTGCGGTCCTCGGGGATCAGGGCCATGCCGATTTTTGCGCTTTTGGCCGCCGTCGGGCTGCCGATCTTGGCTGCAGCACCATCAATGAGAATTTCACCGGAACAGCCGCGCAATACGCCGAACAGGGCGAGGAGCAGGTCGCGCTGGCCCTGGCCATCAAGGCCGCCAAGCCCGATGATTTCGCCTGCTCCCACGGAAAGCGAGATATCCTTGAGCCGGCCGGTCCATGACAGGTTCCTGGCTTCAAGCACCGGGACCTGTTTGCCGTTGCGGCGCGCTGGCTTTGGCGGAAACACATTCTTGTATTCGCGCCCAATCATAAGCTCGACAACTTCGGTGTCGGTCTTGCTGCCTGCGCGGTAGGTCTCCACCTTCTGGCCATTGCGGAACACGGTGCATTCGTCGGCCAGTTCGGCAATTTCATGCATGCGGTGGGAAATATAGAGAAGCGCCAGGCCTTCGCTGCGCAAGCGCTTGAGAACGGCGAAAATTTTTGTCACATCCGCGGCGGTAAGAGCAGACGTCGCCTCATCGAGAATGAGGATGCGTGGCTTGCGCGCCAATGCCTTGGCGATTTCAACCATTTGGCGGCGTGAAAGCGGAAGATCCTTCACCAGCGCCAGCGGATGAATGTCCTCAGCGCCAGCGCGGGCAAGGGCCTCCTGGGCAATTTTGCGCTGCCTGGCACGGTCAATCATGCCGAAACGGGTCGGCGGGTCGCTGATCACGATATTGTCGGCAACCGAGAGTTCCGGAATGAGCGAGAGTTCCTGAAAAATACAGACAATCCCTGCCTGATTGCTGGCGGCTGGCGAAGCGAACGAGATTTCCTGGCCATCGAGGAACATACGGCCCTCATCGGGCGCCACGACACCTGCGATAATCTTGATGAGGGTGGATTTTCCGGCGCCATTCTCGCCAAGAATGGCATGGATGCGCCCTGGGAAGATTTCGAGATCAGCCTTCTGCAGCGCGCGAACGCCACCATAGCTCTTCGATACGCCCTCCATGCGGAATATTGGTGCTGCTTCGGTCAAAGGCATCCCCCAGTGCGATCAGGAACCAAAAACGGCGTCGCGGAATTACTTCCACGACGCCACTCCGGAGTCTAGATCAAAACTACTGGTTTTCTTTTGTCTGTCCCATGATTTCCTGTGCGGTGAAATTGATCCCACAGGTCGGGAAAGAGTTGCCAACGAAGAAGTTGTCGGACTGGTCGGGGAAGAAGTCCTGGCCGGCCTTGAAGTTCGGATCTTCAACAATCGCCAGCGGAAGCTTGACGGACTGCGGAACAACACTGCCTTCAAGGGCTGCAATCGCAGTCTTGATGGCAACGGCAACCTGGGCCGGGCCCGTTCCAGCGGAAGAACATTTCAGGCCATCACCCGAATGGGCAGCGCAGAACTTGCGGAAGCCATTCTCGGTTTCGCCGCCAAACGGCACGAAGGCGTGCTTGGCATCGATCATCGCCTGCACGACGCCGGTGTCACCACCCTGGGCCGTGATCCCGACAAAGGGTCCGTTCGTGGCGATCGCATCGGCTGTCGCTTTCTGCGCAACGCCATCATCCCACTTGCCGACGACTTCAGTGATATCCCACTTCTTGCCTGAAGCATCGAGGGTTTCATGAATGCCGTTATGCCGGTCCGTATCAACCGAGGTGCCGGCAACGCCCTTCACTTCAAGGATCTTGCCGCCATCGGGAACGTTCTTGATAAGCCAATTGGCCCACAACACGCCAAGGCCCTTCTGATCCACGTTTACGTTGATCGCATCCTGGGTATCCAGAATGTTGTCGAAGGCAACCAGAATAACGCCCGCTTCCTTGGCACGCTTGATCACGGGGCCGAAGGCTGTCGGGTTCTGGGCATTGACGACGATCGCGTCATAGCCGGAGTCGATGAAGTTATTGATGGCGGAGATTTGCGCTGGCACGTCTTCGCCGGTGGAAACAACCTTGAACTCTTTCAGCTTGGCTGCAACTTCAGGCTGGGCCGCATAGGCCTTTGCCGTCTGGATCATCTGGATGCGCCAGGTGTTGGCGATGTAGCCATTGGCGAGAGCGATACGATAAGGACCGTCTTTCTTCGGAAATTTGAAGAATTTCGTGTCGGCTGCCCACGGCGAAAAACACTCAGGTTCGGCTGAAGGTCCGGCCACAACTTCGGGTCCCGCGGCCTTGGCAACGGTGCTCAAAGCAAGCCCTGCAGCCAGTATGGCGCCAAGACTTGCAAAGCGCCGCAGATGTGATGTCAAAATCATTGAAACTTCTCCCTGTCGATTATTTTACACGATCTCTTTCGCAGAAACTGACAGTGGAATGTTCTTCCACGATCAGCGGATGTGTAATTATTGTTGATACCAAGCGTAGTTTTTACACTTGATATACGGAACATATTGTAGGATGAAAGCGCTGTCAATTGCAGGATGAAAGCGCTCCCGCAGAATTAATGATAGCCTTTCAAAGTTACCGTTGGCGAGGATTGAAGGTGCGATGACAGGCCTGCCAAGAAACAAGTCGCGCCGCATCACGCTTGATGACGTGGCCACCCGGGCCAAAGTCAGCGCTGTCACGGCTTCACGCGTCTTGCGCAAGCCGGAGATGGTTTCGGCCGACCTCCGGGCCCGCGTTGATGGCGCCGTACGCGATCTTGGCTATATTCCAAACCAGCTGGCAAGCGCGCTTGCTTCATCGCACACGGGCCGCATAGGCGTCATTGTTCCCTCTCTGACCAATGGCGTGTTCGGCGACTACTTGCGGGCCTTGCACGACGTCCTGGTTCCGGCGGGCTTCCAGGTGCTGGTTCTCAATTCACATTACCTGCCGGGACGTGAAGAAAAAGCGATTGCCACG
The DNA here is from genome assembly GCA_049691635.1 of Aestuariivirga sp. Classification (GTDB taxonomy): domain Bacteria; phylum Pseudomonadota; class Alphaproteobacteria; order Rhizobiales; family Aestuariivirgaceae; genus Aestuariivirga. The sequence continues at coordinate 7,081 of JBAVOA010000052.1, forward strand.
ATGCTTGGACAGTATCCGGAAGCGATGATCCTGGCCGGCATACTCCAGACGGCCCAGGCGCGAAAATCACTGAAGCAAGCCGGTATCCCCGTTGTGCAGACCATGGAGTTGACCGACGAGCCGATCGACATCAATATCGGACTTTCACAAGTCAGCGCCGGCTATGCTGCGGCGCGCCACCTGTTTGAACTTGGCCATACCCATGTCGGGCAGATTTCGGCGCCGCAAGACTCGCGGTCGCGCAAGCGCATTCAGGGTTACCTGCAGGCTGTGCACGAGTTTGGCGCAGTTCAAATGGCTGTTTCCCTCGATCAGCCATCAAGCGTTCCGCTTGGCGGCCAGTTGCTTGTTGAACTGCTGGAGCGCTGGCCCAAAATCACCGCGGTCTTTTGCGGCAACGACAATATGGCTTTGGGCGCGCTGTTCGAATGCCAGCGGCGGGGCATTCGCGTGCCGCAGGACATGGCCATCATCGGGTTCAACGACCTTGAGGTTTCCGCCTGTGCCTTTCCGTCACTGAGCTCAATCGCTACCCCACGCTATGAAATAGCGCGCTGTTCGGCGGAGATCATTCTTGAAATCATCCGCGGGAGCGGCAACCGGCCGAAAAAGCGCAAGATCGATTTGGGCTTCAAGCTGATCGCACGGGAAAGCAGTGGCGGGATGCGCTGAATCAGCCCGGCATCGCACGCACCCATTTCATCCGTGGGATGAAATCCTTCGCGCCAAAGGCGAGCGATCCCATGACAATGGTTTCCGCGCCGGCCTTGCGCAGGCCCGGGACGGTGGTCTCGCGTATGCCGCCGTCGGCAGCCAGGACAATCCTCCGGCGCTGGGCCTTGATCATTGCGCGCGCCTCACGCAGCCGTGGTTCCGCGTGCTCATCGAGCCCCTTGCCCTTCACGCCCATGAGCGTGCCCAGAAGGGTCAACATGCTGATACGATCGAGGAATGGACAGGCGGCAGCTATCGCGGAGTGGAGTTGCATCACGATGCCGGATTTTAGGCCCTTCGCGTGGATGCGTTCCAGCGCAGCATCCGCATTGCCATTCTCGGCGTGGATGCTGATCAGGTCCGCGCCAGCATCGGCGAATTGCTCGATCTGATCGATCAGAATTGCATCGGACACCATGAGATGAACATGCAGGGGCTTTGCCGTGGCGCGGCGTGTGGCGGTGACCAGATCCGGAAAGAACAACAGGGATGGCGAGAAATGTCCATCGGCCACGTCAATATGAAAAATGTCGGTAAAGGCCTCGACCCGGTGGATATCATCGACCAGACGGCCCAGATCAGCGGACCACAGGGACATCTCGGCGAGCAACCGGTCGCGTGGAAGATTTTCGAGCCAGCCGGACGATGGGCGCTGGCTATTCAAGTCACTCATTATGTTTTTCCTTTGGAAATCCGGAGCAGGAATTTTTCGACATGCGCGCGAAACTCAACAACATGCCTGGGCTTGTCACTTGCCTTTGGGGTAATCTCAACCAATTGAGAACCCCTAATCAGGCCGGCAAGCGTATGCGCGAACTTCAGCGGATGAACCGCATCAACCTTATGGCCGATGATGAGAGTTGGCAAGGAAATGGCGCGCACTTCCGCTTTGCTGACGCCGGGACCATCGGTGGCAATGGCCGACAACAGGGCAGCCGTGGCAGCCCGATCTTTCGCCAGCAGAAATTTTTTCAGCGACTGGAGATTGTCCGGCGCTTCATGTGCCAGACGTCGGGCCGTCGGCGAAGACTCAAAAGCGTCAACGGTGCCATCCCGCAAGTGCCTTGCAACGTCCACGAAGGGTGCCATGTTTTCGGGCGCCTCGCCCCACAGCCAGGCGGGCCGCGCCAAGATCAATGCGCTCACACGCTCCGGGTATTTAATGGCAATGCGCAAGGCAATCGCCGCACCCATCGATATGCCGCCGATGACGAAATGTTGCACCTGGCGGGAGTCGGCAAAAGCCAACACGTCATCGGCGAAGTTTGCAATGGAAAGCCTGGCGGGATCGCCGCTCTCGGAACTCCCCTGCCCGCGGCATTCAAGTGTGAGGCGGCGCAGCCCGTTGCCATCGGGGAATACTTCCGCCACCTGGGCCTCGTCACCGCCCAGGCCATGCTGGAAAATGACGGGCAGGCCTTCGCCGCCATCCCGCCCCCGCAGCATGGCGCCGTCGCGCTGAAGCATGAAATAGCTCATTTGGATATGATCTCGCGCAGAAACGCGGCAACGCCTGCCGCTTCGTCCTCATGCAAACCATGGGTCACCAGCGGGCCAGCAAAACCGGCGCTCCGCAAACAGCGGATGAAGTGTGGAAAATCAATACGACCCTTGCCTGCCGCAACAAATCCACCATCGGCGCGGCGGTCTTTCGCATGGGCCATCGCGATGCGATCGCCAAGAATATCAGCGGCGCGGGCAATGATGGTACGGCTTTCATCCACCGTGGCGATCTCAAACAAATTTGCCGGATCAAGCACGATGCGAAGACGGGGAGACTGCATTTCGGACATCAGCCGATGCGCCTGCTCCGCCGAGGAAACGAGATTGGAAAGTTCCGGCTCAATGCCGAGATCGATGCCGTTCACCTCAGCCAGCGTAACCGCCTTGGCCATTTCTTCCAGAAGATCGCGCCATGCCTCCTTGCTGGCGTTTTCCGGGTGATGCTTCCACTGATCATGCGGATCGCGCGTTCCGGTACAGAGGGTCACCAGCCGTGTTCCCATCAGCGGGGCAGCACGGATGATCGACGCGAGACGGTCCAGACCATCAACACGCATTGCCGGATCGGGATGAATCATGTTGTAGGTTCCCGAAACGGCGGCAATGGCAACGCCGGTGGCCGCACTTGCCTTGGCGATCTCCTCCGCCAGCTCTGGTGCGATGACATCAGGCATTGATGGCAATCCAACACAGGCCATGTTGAACTGGGCAACGTCGTAACCTGCGTCTCCCACCGCCTTCAGCACGGGAAAGGCGCCCGTTGCGGTAAAGGTCTTGGCAAAAATACCGATCTGCATCAGACCGGTCCACTCGCATCCGCCAGCCGCATGACGCGACCGCTGCGAACCGACGCAGCAATTGCGGCCATGGCACGCACGGAGGCCACGCCATCGGCAATATCGGCACCACGCAGGGGAGCGCCATTGAGAATGGTATCGGCAAAACCTTCAAGCTGGCGCCGGTAGAAATGCCCATCAGCTCCCAACGGCCGCCGCCAGGTCGCATCCTTCTCGGAAAAAATTTCGACATCGGAGGTTTTGTAATACCAGGGGTTATAAGTCTTGGCGATCACGCTGCCGTGCTCGCCATAGAGTTGAAAGCCCTCGTGCCAGTCCATGCGGACAGCAACAGTGAGATCAAGGTGGCCCATGGCCCCACTGGCAAAGGCCACATCGACGAACCATGAGCAGGCGCCAAATTTTTCCGTGAGTCTGGCGTTGACCGAAACGATATCACCACAGAGGAAGCGCGCCGTGTCAACGAGATGGCTGCCATGGGCAAGCATGAAATAACGCTTGAGATCGGCCTTAGGGCTTTCGACCGGTTTCTTTGCGCCAGCGCTCAGGATGGGGAGAGGCTGCACCGCATCGGTCATGGTGTAGCGGTGGGTGCTGTCGCAATACCAGGCCTTGAGGGCGAGAACTTCACCCATTTCATCGCGGACGAAATTACGCGCTGCCTCCAGGCCGGGGTCAAAGCGTTTCATGTGGCCAATCTGCAGAATTCTGCCGGAAGCCTTCACCGCTCCAGAAAGCCCTTCGACTTCTTCGACGGAAACACCAACGGGTTTTTCACACAGGACATGCTTGCCCGCGGCAAGAGCGCGGCGTGAGGCTTCGACGTGGAATGTATCGGACGTTGCGACAATCACCGCCTCCACTTCGGGGTCGGCAAGCATGGCGTCATAGTCGAGGTATTTTCGCCGGGGCTGGTAGGTGGCGGCCATCCGCTCCACCAGATCGCCTGCCACATCGCAAATGGCGTAGAGATCGGCGTTGCGGGCCTTCACGCAGGATTCAAAATGCGCAAATTGCGCGATGGGGCCACAGCCAAGCACCCCCACTCCCAGCCTGCGCTGCTGTTTCTTGATCACCACTTTGCCACATTACCCGACGGGTTCATCATCAAGGCAAACTACAGCAGCATGCATCCGGGTCAAGAAGGCGGCCCCGGAAGCCATCCTGGCCGGCCGTTACGCGCCAGTTTATCTAGCGCTTGCGCTGCCGTTTTGCGGAAAACCGGCCCAGAAATTCCCCAACCTTTGCCGGGCTGAACACATCGTCCAGAACGAGGTGGGCGGCACCGATCAGGGCCGATTGCTTCATCGGATCGGCGAGAATGATCTTGAGTTCGCTGGTGGCAAGCGGCAGGCAGCGCTGATAGACGAGTTCGCGTATGCCAGACAGCAGGAAATCACCGCCGCGCGCCAGCATGCCGCCAACGACAATCAGGCTCGGATTGAGAATGCTCACCACATCGGAGGCCACTTCACCAATGGTCTGCCCGGCGCGGCGCAACAGCATGACGGCTTCCGGTTTTTGCATCTCGACGAGTGCGATCACATCCCGCGCTGTTTTGGCAGGCAGGCCTTTTTCGCTGAGATCGCGGGCAATGGCCCAGCCGCCGGCGCGGGCCTCGACGCAACCGAGTTTGCCACAGCGGCAGAGCGGGGCATCGGGAGAATTGAATTGAATATGGCCGATGTCGCCTGCAGCCCCCTGGGCTCCACGGAAAATTTTACCATTGGCGATAATACCGCTGCCGATGCCTGTCCCGGCTTTGATGAAAATCATGTCATCGACATGGGAATAATTGTGGCGGTGCTCATAAATGGTCATCAGGTTGACATCGTTTTCGACGTAGACCAGCGCGTCAAAATGTGCCCGCAGCGCAGCGACAATGTCGAAATCATCCCAACCATAAAGAACTGAAGGTCCAACGACCCGGCCGCGCCTGAAATCCACCGGCGTCGGCATGCTGAGGCTGACACCCACAAGAAGTCCGTGGCTGGCGCCCAGCTTCGCGGCAAACTTTTTGAATTCCTCGGTGATCCGCCGCAGGGTGGTTGCCGGTCCTTCGGCAATGCTGAAAGGAATTGTGCATTCCGTCAAGATTTCCGGCGCCAGGTTCATTGCCGCAAGATGGACGTGGGTCTCGCCGATATCTCCCACCAGGATGAACCCTGCTGCCCGCTTGATACCAAGCACGCGCGTTGGCCTGCCGCCGCTCGGCAAGGTGTGCAGGGACTCCTCGACAAGACCGGCTCCCAGCAACAGGTTGAGGCGCTGGGTGACGGTCACCCGCGACATGCCGGAAGCTTCAAGCAAGGCGGCACGCGAGTTGGCCGCGCCGCTCGCTATCAGCGACAGGATTTCACCGGCATTTGCCAAGTTGACCTGCGCCCGCTCATCCGACACCTTCACCATGCGCTGCTGTTTCCTGTTCCAACTGCGGAATTTGTCACAATATATGTCCAAAACCTTACATATATGCGCTGGTTTATGAAAGCGTTTAGAATCCAAAGCCTGGAACCCAACGCGGCTGCACGAGGGAAGCCCTCTCGACCAATGGGTAAAGATACAATAACGTCCCGAAACATTAGTGCTTCAGAGGGAAATGCGAGATGGCTTCGGTTGGCGTTGTTGATGTGCGCAAGTCCTACGGCGCACAGGAAATCATCCATGGCGTCTCGATTGACATTGCAGACGGGGAATTCGTCATTCTTGTAGGCCCATCCGGCTGCGGAAAATCGACGCTTCTGCGCATGATCGCCGGGCTTGAACCGATTACCTCCGGCGACATCAAGATTGGCGAGAGGGTCGTCAATTTCCTGCCGCCGAAGGACCGGGATATTGCCATGGTGTTCCAGACCTATGCCCTTTATCCGCATAAGACGGTGGCGCAAAACATGGGCTTTGCCCTGATGCTGCGGCGCGCACCCAGGGCTGAAATTGATGCCCGCGTGAAGCGGGCAGCCGAAATCCTGGACCTCGTGCCTTATCTCGACCGCTATCCGCGGCAATTGTCCGGCGGGCAACGCCAGCGCGTGGCCATGGGGCGGGCCATTGTCCGTGATCCCAAGGTATTTTTATTTGACGAACCGCTCTCCAATCTCGACGCCAAACTCCGGGTGCAAATGCGCGCCGAAATCAAGGAACTGCATCAACGGCTCAAGACGACGACCGTCTACGTGACCCATGACCAGGTTGAAGCCATGACCATGGCTGACCGGATCGTGGTCATGCACGACGGGATTGTTGAACAGTCGGGAACGCCACTGGAGCTCTACGACAAGCCGGCCAACATGTTTGTGGCCAGTTTCATCGGCTCGCCGTCGATGAACCTGCTCAAGGGAACTATCCGCAGCAAGGGCAAGCCCATGTTTGAGACCGAGGACAGCATCATGCTGCCACTTGCCAAGGCGCCTGCTGCTTCCGATGGCCGCCCTGCCGTTTACGGCATCAGGCCAGAACATTTCGCCCTGAACAGCCTGGGCGTAAAGACGACGGTGACCGTCACCGAGCCTACGGGATCGGAAACCCAGGTTTTTGCAAAACTTGGCAAACAGAAAATCGTGAGCGTCTTCCGGGAAAGGATTTCGGTGCGACCCGGCGAAGACCTGAACATGATGCCCAATCCCGGCGCGGCCCACCTCTTCGATGCGGAAACCGGCGCCAGGCTTTGATCATTCCAAATTCGTATGCCGGACCCGAATGGATTCAGGCGTCTCGCCCAGCCGGTCCCGCAATCTGAGTATGACCAGCTCAAAAACCAGCATCATTGAAGCTTCAAAGAGCGAACCCATGGGAAGCACCGAGAGTTTTCCGGCCTGATCATTGGCCATCGTCTGGGCCGGAATGTGAAGCACGACATCGGCATGGCGCGCCAAATTGCTGGAAATCTGGGCCGTTACAACGGCCGTTTTCGCTCCGGCGGTTCTGGCAATATTCATCAGTGCTTCAATGGTGGCAAAATCTCCCGGGCCTGCTGAAACGATCAGGAGATCGCCTACCCCCAAGGGAGGTGTTGTCATGTCGCCGACGACATGGGCGTCAATCCCCAAATGGAAAAGCCGCATGGCGAGGCCTCGTATTTGCAGACCCTCGCGGCCAAGGCCATGGAGCGCCACACGCTTGGAGGCGGCAATGGTTTCAATGAATTCATAAAACCCTGCTTCTTCAACCTTCTCAAGAACCCCGGCGAGCTCGGCCAGGGCAAGGTCGCCCATCTTCTTAATCCTGTCAGCCATCTGCTACTTGCTCTTCTTTCTGAATTCTTTCATGCTTTCCGAAGTTGCTACAGGAAACAGGAATGACAGCGAAATTCAAGAAGGTTTTTGGCAACCGGAAGCCAATCATTGCCATGGTGCATTTCGGCGCCTTGCCGGGTTCGCCGTTGCATGATGCCAAGGCCGGGTTGAACGGGATCATTGAAGGGGCCTGCAAGGACCTCAATGCCTTGCAGGCTGCCGGCGTTGATGCAGTCATGTTTGGCAATGAAAATGATCGGCCCTATGAATTCAAGGTTGATCTGGCCTCGACCGCCACGATGGCCTTCGCCATCGGTGTTCTGCGTTCCGAGATCAAAGTGCCTTTTGGGGTGAATGTTCTCTGGGATCCCATGAGTTCCATGGGGCTGGCGGCTGCAACCGGCGCTTCCTTCGTGCGCGAGATCATGACGGGGACTTATGCCTCCGACATGGGCCCGTGGAACCCGGATGCGGGAGCGGCTCTGCGCTACCGCGACCGCCTGGGGCGGAGCGATGTGGCCGTGCTCTATAATGTCTGCGCTGAATTTGCCTACTCGCTGGACCGGCGCAGCCTGGCGGACCGGGCCCGCAGCGCGGTGTTCTCCAGCATTCCGGATGCCATTCTTGTTTCCGGCACCATTACCGGTGAGGCCGCCGCCATGTCTGACCTGGAAGAAGTGAAAAAGGTGCTTCCCGATACCCCTGTGCTGGCCAACACAGGCGTGAAGCACGCAACAGTTGCCGATGTTCTCAAGGTCGCGGACGGCGTGATTGTGGGGTCTTCCCTCAAATATGATGGCAACACCTGGAATGCGGTTGACCCGGACCGGGCCGCAGATTTCATGCGCATTGTGCGGCAGGCGCGGAAGGACTGATTTCCATGAAGGAACGCCTGCGCAAGCTGACAACTGATCTCATGCTCATTCCAGGCCTGAGCGGCCATGAGGACCGGGTGCGCCGGGCATTAACGAAAGAGCTCGCTGGCCTTGGTCTTGCCACGACGACCGACCGGCTCGGCAATCTCACCGCGACGATTGAAGGTGATCCAAAAGCCCCCAGCGTGATGCTGTTTGCCCATATGGACCAGCTTGGATTTGTGGTGCGCAAGATTGAAGGCAATGGCCTGATCCGCGTCGAGCGGCTGGGCGGTGTGCCGGAGCGGGCGCTTGCCTCGCAGGCGGTGCTGCTATGTGTCGGCGAAGGGCGCGACGTTGCCGGGATTATTGCCAACAAGAGCCATCACGCCACGACACCGGAAGAGAAATACAAAGTGCTGCCTTACGCGGAGATTTATATTGAAGCGGGATTTTCCAATGCCGACGCGGTGTTCGCGGCCGGCATCAATATCGGCACGCCGGTTGTCTATGAACCAAAGGTACTGGCCCTTGCCGATGGACGGATTGCGGGGACATCGGTTGATGACCGGGCAGCCTGCGCCGTTGTCATTGAAGTGGCCCGCGCCCTTCTGCAAGCCAAAACGAAGCCGACGACGCATATCCTGTTCTCGGTACTTGAAGAGTTCAACCTGCAGGGGGCCGTCACGGCGGCGCGCAAGCTTGCACCCGACATCGCCATCCAGCTTGACCTCATTCTGGCAACGGATACGCCGGACATGGCAGCGCGGGGTGACGTCAGGTTGGGCGCTGGCCCTGCCATGAGCATGTACAGCTTTCACGGGCGTGGTACACTGAACGGAACAATTCCCCACCCTGCCCTTGTCAGTCTTTTTTCCTCGACCGCCGCCCAGCGGAAACTGAACCTGCAACGCAGCGCCCATGTCGGCGCCCTTACCGATTCATCGTATGTACAATTGCTGCACGACGGAATCGCCATCATCGATCTCGGTTTTCCCTGCCGGTACACCCATTCCTCCCTTGAGGTTTGCGACCCTGCAGACCTTGCCGGTCTTACGCAATTGCTGATTGCTGGAATCACCAGGATCGATGCTTCATTTTCCCTTGATCGTGACCGCTACACCTGATGACGTATTACCTCGGCATCGATATTGGAACATTCGAGTCGAAGGGAATTCTGGCCGACCAGAGCGGCAATATCGTTGCACGGGCTGCCAAGCCCCATAAAATGCTGGTTCCCCAGGCGGGTTGGGCGGAGCATCGTCCGGTTGAGGACTGGTGGGACGATTTCACCTTCATTTGCCAGAAGCTCCTGGCCGACAGCAAAGTGGATCCGCGTCAGATAAGGGCTATTGGCACCAGCGCCATCGGACCGTGCATGCTACCGGTGAACAAGGCCGGCGAACCGCT
>JBAVOA010000053.1:0-6720 GCA_049691635.1 Aestuariivirga sp.
TTCCAAGCCCACGCAATATATTTGAGGGGCGCATCAGTTCGGCGGGCCTCCCCCTGTGGGATGCCGCGACGCGGGCGGGGATCGTCGATGAGATCAAACGGGAATTGGCGAAGCCTGTGGAAGCCACAGCGCTGATTGACGGCAAGGCCCAGCGCGGCGGACCGACCCGCAACATCAACGCGCCCCATGACAACCGGGTAAATGTCGGCCTGGTTCACGAGGCGGATGAAAAGGCCGTGGTGCAGGCGATGGCCACAGCTGCGGCCCATCAGCAGGACTGGGACCTGCTGGGTGGCGCGGCCCGCGCCGCAATTCTGGACAAGGCCGCATCGCTTTACGAAGAGAAATCGGCGCGGCTCATGGCCCTTCTGGTGCAGGAGGCGGGCAAGACGCTGGACAATGCGCTTTCCGACTTGCGCGAGGCGGTGGATTTTCTGCGTTACTACGCGGCGCAGGCTCGGGCTGATTTCTCCGGCGCCTTGCGCCTGCCGGGGCCAACGGGGGAAAGCAATGAGCTCACCTTGCATGGCCGTGGCGTGTTCGCCTGCATTGCACCGTGGAATTTTCCACTGGCAATTTTCACGGGGCAGGTCGCAGCAGCGCTTGCTGCGGGAAACGCCGTGGTGGCCAAGCCTGCCGAGCAAACGCCGCTGGTGGCGTATGAAGCGTTCAAGCTGTTGCATCTCGCCGGAGTTCCCGCATCGGTCCTGCATTTCCTGCCGGGCGACGGGGCGCGCATTGGCAAGACGCTTCTGGGCCACCCGGCACTTTCCGGTGTGGCCTTCACCGGGTCCAATGAAACGGCGTCCCTCATCAACCGGGCCCTTGCGGCGCGGGATGGCGCCTTCGTCTCCCTGATTGCCGAAACCGGGGGAATGAATGCCATGATCGTGGACAGTTCGGCATTGCCTGAGCAGGCGGTGCGCGATGTGCTGGCGTCCGCCTTTGACAGTGCCGGCCAGCGCTGTTCGGCGGCGCGGCTGCTGTTCATCCAGGACGACGTTGCTCCACGGATAATACCCATGCTGCGGGGTGCCATGGCGGAACTGCGCATCGGAGATCCCCTCGATTACGCAACTGACATTGGCCCCGTAATTGACGCGGAAGCGCGTGACAAGCTTGCCGCCCACAAGGCGTTGATGACAAAACAGGCCAAGACCATCATTGATCTTCCGCTGCCCTCGGCCTGCAAGGAGGGTACATTCGTGTCACCTGCCGCCTATGTGCTGGACTCCATCGGGAGCCTGAAGCGGGAGGTTTTCGGGCCTATTCTGCACGTGGTGAGCTTTGCCGGAAACCGGATGGTGCAAGTCTGCGAGGCGCTCAATGCCACGGGTTTCGGATTAACTCTTGGTTTGCACACGCGGATCGAAAGCACGGTAAATGAAGTCCGAAGCCGCGCGCGGGTTGGGAACATGTATGTGAACCGCAATCAGATTGGTGCCGTGGTGGGCGCGCAACCCTTTGGCGGCGAAGGCCTTTCGGGAACCGGGCCAAAGGCCGGGGGACCCCACTATTTGAACCGTTTTGCAACCGAACGGGTGTGTTCAACCGACACCACTGCCTCGGGCGGAAATGCCGCGCTGATGTCGATGGAGACAGCCCCAAAAAACTGATTCAAATTGGAACAGTCTTTCTTCGGTGTTTACCGTCTTCTGTAACGTTCTCTTTAGCACGGGCAATTATCCTCAGGGATGGAGGTTGTTCTGTCATGGTCCCGGCCAATATTGATCTAGCCAAGGAACCAAGAAGCGCGTTTGCCAACTTTGAAGAGGCAACGCTTTATCTTGAAGATGTTTGCACGCGACTGCAGGTCAATCACCTGTCATACTGGCTGCTGCACTCGGTTGACGGAACGCCCGATCAGGTTACCTGGATCACAACGTATGACCCGGCCTACATGAGCTTCTATATGGCGAACTATACGCCATTGGGAGACAGCAGTTTTGAGACGGCAATTGCCGAAAACCAGATTCTCGACTGGGCCGAAGACGATTCGACCAAGAGTGAGCTTCTGCCGACCGCCTTGAAATACGGGATCACCAAATACGGCATTTCCTTTCCCGTCCGGGACGGTGAATTCGGTGACGTGCTCTTCTCGGTCAACGTCAGAGCCAATGATGCGGAATGGGAATTGCTGCGCGAGGATCTGGTGGCGAAATTCCGTCCCTTCGCTGTTTATTTTCATGGGCGCGCAAAGCCGCTCATCCAGTCGCGCAAATTCGCGGAAATCAATTTCGCTGCCTAGTCAATTTCGCGCTTGAAGCCCAGACCCTTTTCAACCACATGCTTGCCGAATTTTCCACGCAACTTGTCAATGGCGCGTTCAGCCTTGGTGAGGGTTTCAAATCTGGCGTCAAGGCTTCCGTTTTCTTTCACGGCCGGACTCAAATGCGAGACGCCCACTCCGAGCAGGCGAAACGCCGTGCCCGTCGCCTCGCGTTTCAGCAGGGGCAGGGCCGCTGAAAAGATGCGGTGGGCCAGCTGGGTGGGCTCATCCAGCGTGGTATTGCGGCTGCGGATCTTGAAATCGGTGGTCTTGAGTTTCAATACCACGGTCAGTCCCGCCAACCCGTCCTTCTTGGCGCGCCAGGAGACTTTCTCCGCAAGCTGCCAAAGAATGCGCTCGAGCGCTTCAAAGCCGCTGATATCGTCATTAAACGTGGTTTCCGCGCTGATGCTCTTGGTATCGTCGTGGGGCGATACGCTGCGGGCGTCTTCACCGCGTGCAAGATGATAGAGCCGGGCGCCCATTACGCCGTAGCGGCGCATGAGTTCGCTGCGCTCCATGTTCTGCAACTGGCCGATCAGCGTGATACCGTCCTTAAGGAGCTGCGCCTGAAAAGCACGTCCCACCCCCCAGATCAGGCTCACGGATTTTTCGGCCAGAAAGCCTTTTGCTTCAGCTTTTCCGATGACGGAGAAGCCACGGGGTTTTTCCAGATCGGAGGCGACCTTGGCCAGATACTTGTTATAGGACAGCCCTGCGGAGGCGCTGATGCCGATTTTTGTTTCAATGGTCTTGAGCAGGTTCGCCAGGGAAAGTGCCGGGCTTCGCCCGTGCAGCCTTGTGGTGCCAGTGAGATCAAGAAAGGCTTCGTCGATCGAGATCGGTTCGACCTGGGGGGTCAGTTCCAGCATCAGTTCGCGCACCTCCTTGCCGACGGCCGCATATTTGCGGATGTCGGGCCGGATGACGGTAGCTTCCGGGCACAGGGCTAACGCCTTGAACATGGGCATGGCGGATTTCACGCCCTTGATGCGGGCCACATAACAGGCGGTGGACACCACGCCCCGTCTGCCGCCGCCGATAATGACGGGCCTGTCCTTCAGCTCGGGATTGTCGCGCTTTTCCACGGCGGCATAGAAAGCGTCGCAGTCGATATGGGCAATTGACAGCTGGTGGATTTCCGGGTGGCGCTTGAGCCGCGGTCCCCGGCAACTGGGACAGCGCGTATCCTGCGCCGCAATTGATGCGAAGCAGTCACGGCAGAAACCGGATGTTTCCAGGGCAGGAGCCATGCCCGCAGTTTAGCGCCGAACGGGGCCGTGCGCTATTTCTCTGCAATCAGTTCCAGCACGTGGGGGTGGACCTCGTCCCAGGTGTGGGTGCGGAGCGAAACGAAATCCAGCGGGCTGATGAGCCGGGCATAGCGCTCGTCATGGAGGAAGTGGATAAGGTGCACGTCGGGAGCATGCTCAAAGGCCGAGGTGATGAAGCCCGGGCTATCGTCAATGAACACCACAGGGGCCGCAATCTGGGCGGCTATCTTCTTGATGGCTGGACCTTTGGGGCCGGAATTGGTGACCACGGGGAAATTCAGGCCATGGCCCGCCAGATTGGCGCGGCGGTCGTCGCCCGCCTCATGGGGCAGGTTGGTGAGCATGATGACGTCGGCGGATTTCTCAATGGTCTTCAGCGCCTCTACGGCCCCGTCGATGGCCTGCATGTCGAGCGTCCGCTCGGCAAAGAACTGCACCACAAGGCGTTCGCTTTCCTCGGCGTCGAGCATGGAAAGGCTTTTCCGCCTGCGGATATTGCCGCTGAACAGCATGCGCGAGGGATCAAGCTCGAGGTCCTGGCTTCCCAGATAATCCTCAAAATCCCGGGTAAAATGCACCACCACCTCGTCCACATCGCAGATGACAAGGGGACGGTGGGGTCGCAATTGCAGGCCGGCAATCTGGTTTATCGTGGTTTCACTAATCATTAAGGGCTCCGGGCAGGCCCTGGCGGGCGCGGACGATGGCTTCAGGAGCGAGTTCACTTGCGCTCGCAAAAGCCAGAAGTAAAGCTTCATTCTGCAGGAAATAGTCAAGCACGCCGGCTAGGAAAGCACTGTCCGTGGCACCCGTCCGAAGGTCCGCAGGCAGCAATCCGGTCGTTCCTAAAAACCCGTTCAATACGTCCTCGTCGGCCGCCAAATAAGCCAATGCTTTCAAGGCTATAACTTTTGCCATTTCGGCATTTTCCGGGTATTTCAATACCATCTTTGCTCGCAATTAACCAATTGTACTATCGCTGTAGTTGGATACCCTGCAATTAAGTCATTAGTGACGGAATCGCCCCACAATGACCATCAATAGGGTAGTGGTAGCGGCAGGGCACTTGTCAAACAACGAATGCCCCTACAAAAGTGAGATTGGCGTTGATTATGGAATCTACCGCAACACATATGGCGGACGTGATGAAAACACCCGGGGCCGTGCCTGCAAAGCCGAAGACTGTTCTTGTCGTCGAAGACAACGAACTGAACATGAAGCTGTTCAACGACCTGTTGGAAGCCCATGGCTACAAGGTCATCCAGACCCGTGACGGGCTTTCGGCTCTTGATCTGGCGCGCAAGCACATGCCTGACCTGATCCTCATGGATATCCAGCTGCCGGAGGTTTCCGGCATTGAAGTCACCAAGTGGCTGAAGGAAGATGACGAGCTGCGGGGCATTCCGGTGATCGCGGTCACCGCCTTTGCCATGAAGGGCGACGAACAGAAAATCCGCGAGGGCGGCTGTGAGGCCTATGTCTCCAAGCCGATCTCGGTCATCAGTTTTCTCAAGACCATCGACAGTTTCCTGGGCAAGCCGGTAAAATGACAGCCCGCATTCTTGTCGTTGATGACATTCTGGCAAACGTCCGTTTGCTCGAGGCGAAGCTTTCAGCCGAATACTTCGAAGTCGTCACCGCCATGAACGGGGTGGATGCGCTTGAGGCCGTACAAAGGTCCAAACCCGATATCGTGCTCCTCGACGTGATGATGCCGGGCATTGACGGCATTGAAGTGTGCAAGCGCCTGAAGGCCGATGCCACCACCCAGCATATTCCGGTCATCATGGTCACAGCCCTCGACCAGCTCGAAGACCGGGTGCGCGGACTGGAAGCCGGCGCCGATGACTTTCTCACCAAGCCGGTCAATGACGTTTCCCTGTTCTGCCGCATCAAAAGCCTGGTGCGCCTCAAAATGCTTTCGGACGAGCTGCGGGCCCGTGCGGCCTCCAGCCAGAGCATGGGCCTGGTGGTCAGGAACACGCTCCCCATCGACACGCGCCATGGCAATATCCTGGTGGTTGACAGCCGTGTGGCCTTCATCGACCGGGTGCGCGTGGCGCTGGCCGGCAAGCACAAGGTTTCTGCGGTGATTGACCCGCAGGATGTCATCCCGTCGATCACCGAAAGCTCGACCCCCTTTGAACTGGTCATCGTCAATCTGGATGCCGAGCAGTTCGATGGCCTGCGCCTGTGCTCGCAACTGAAATCGCTGGAGCAGACCCGGCAAATTCCCATCCTCATTGTGGTTGCGCCCGATGACGAGCAACGCCTCATGCGGGCGCTTGACATCGGGGTGAACGACTATCTCATCCGCCCCATCGACCGGCAGGAACTTCTGGCCCGGGTGAACACCCAGGTGCGCCGCGCCCGCTATGCCGAGCAGCTGCGCGCCAGCGTGCAGACCTCGATTGAAATGGCCGTCACCGATGCGCTCACCGGCCTCTATAACCGGCGCTACATGGAAACCCATCTGGGCCATCTGGTTGAGCATTCGATCAACCGCGGAAAGCCGCTCTCGGCGCTGGCGGTTGACGTGGATTTTTTCAAGCCGGTGAATGATACCCATGGCCATGATGTGGGCGACAAGGTGTTGCAGGAAATTGCCCAGCGCATCCGCGAGAGCATCCGCAACGTGGACATGGCCTGCCGGGTGGGCGGCGAGGAATTCATCATCATCCTGCCGGCAACCGAGCTGCATCTTGCCCAGAAGATCGCCGAACGCATCCGCAAATCCATTGCCGGAAAGCCGTTCAATGCCGGAGCGCTTTCGGGCTCATTGAACATCACCGTTTCGGTTGGCCTGTCAACGCTTGCCGGTTCCACCGACAAGCTCGAGGAATTCCTCAAGCGCGCCGACCAGGCGCTCTACCGCGCCAAGCGCGAAGGCCGCAACCGGGTCACCCATATCGCGGCTTAGGCGGCGGGTTTAATTGTCCGGCTTCCGCGCTGAAGAACAAGTTGGGCGGTAATCAGCAGAACCAGCGACGTGAGCAGCACGACGGTGCCTACGGCATTGATCTCTGGCGTCACGCCGCGGCGGATTGAGGAAAACACGTAGATCGGCAGGGTGACGTTGGGCCCCGCGACAAAGAACGTGATGATGAAGTCTTCAAAGGAGAAGGTGAAGGAGAGCAGGAACCCAGCAAGAATGGACGGGGTGAGCAAGGGCAGCAC
>JBAVOA010000054.1:0-1577 GCA_049691635.1 Aestuariivirga sp.
ACTTCAGGCCTGATATAGATGTCGGGCGGAGCCGCAGCCCGGCGGAGCTCGGCAATTTGATTGAACATGATGAGCAGGGAACCCACCGCAAGTTCCATATTGGACGGGTGGTTGCGCGCGAAGGCCCTGGGCTTTCCCGTTACATCAATGGCAACCACGATATCCATGCCTTCGCGGACATGATTGAAGGGAACCGGATTGGTGACGCCACCATCGACATGGGTGTGGCCTTCAATTCTGGGTCCGACAATGAGGCCCGGAATGGCGATGGAGGCGGCCACCGCCTGCACGATGTTGCCCTGCGAATGCACCCGTTCTTCCATGCTTTCATAATCCGTGGTGATCACGCGCAGCGGAATCTGGGTGTTCTCGATATTCTGCGGCAGTGAATCGGGCAGCGCCAGATCCACCAGCTTTTCGCCATAAAGATGCAGCGACAGCATGCCCTTGAGAGAAAAGATGTCGGTGATCTTTGATTTCCGGGCGCCAAAGACGTAACGCAGCGCATCCATGCGATTGCTGAGGATCTTCTCGGTATGCGTGCGCATGTCCTTGGCGGTCATGCCGCAGGCATAGGCCGCCCCTACCAGCGCACCCATGCTGCATCCGGCGATGATGGCCGGTCTCAACCCCAACTCATCAAAAGCTTCCAGCATGGGGATATGGGCCAAGCCACGTGCTCCGCCGCCGCCCAACGCCAAGCCGATTTTGGGATCACTCATGGCCCGTCAGCCCGCGGCACGCCAGCCGATGTCTCTGCGGCAAAAGCCGTCCGGCCAATTGATTTTATCAACTGCTTCATAGGCTCTTATTTGAGCTTCTCTTGCCGTCTTTCCAAGGGCTGTGATATTGAGCACGCGGCCGCCCGCCGCCACCAGCTTTCCATCTTTCAGGGCGGTACCGGCATGGAAGACCTCCACGTTTTCACCGAAGTCCTGATCGAGCCCCCTGATTTCAGAACCTTTTTTGTACTCTCCGGGATAGCCCTTGGCTGCCATCACAACGGTCAGGGCAAACTCATTGCGCCAGCGCACCGAAATCTTGTCCAGCGTCCCGTCCACCGTAGCCAGAAGCAGCGTCAGCAGATCATCGCGCAGGCGCAGCATGAGCGCCTGGGTTTCCGGATCGCCAAACCGGGCGTTGTATTCGATGAGCTTAGGCCCGTCCTTGGTGAGGATGAGCCCTGCATAGAGCAAACCCACATAGGGATGTCCCATGTCATGGAGCGCCTTGACCGTGGGCCTCACGATTTTTTCCAGCGCTTCGGCACACAGCGCCTCAGTCATGCAGGGCGCAGGCGAATAGGCCCCCATGCCGCCCGTATTGGGGCCTGTGTCACCATTGCCCACCCGCTTGTGATCCTGTGCCGTGGCAAGTGGCAGAGTGTGCACGCCGTCCGATAGCACAAAGAAGCTCGCCTCTTCGCCTTCCAGAAATTCCTCGATCACGCATTCGGCGCTTCCGAAACGGCCGGAAAAAATATCCTGCAGAGCGGACTCGGCCTCGGTCATCGTCATGGCAACGGTCACGCCCTTGCCGGCAGCCAGCCCGTCGGCCTTGATCACGATGGGTGCGCC
>JBAVOA010000055.1:0-6851 GCA_049691635.1 Aestuariivirga sp.
ACGGTCAGAAGCGAGCCGATGATGGCGCCCCGGAGGCCCGCAAGCTCCGGTTCGCGGGAATCTCCCGAGGTGAAAAACCGCCAGGCGAAATGCTTCTCGATCGCTCCCCTGTCGCGCAGGCTCTCGAGCCACACAGCCTCCCGGTCATCAATGCGCCGTTCGGTTTCTGCTTCCGAAAATGACAGGATATCCCAGGTGCCCGCCGTCAGCGTATTGAGTGTTTCCGGCGCGAGGATGGCCTCAGCCCTGGCAAGGGCGGATTCAACAGTTGAAACTCTGAGTGCGCCACCATTGGTGCGCACGATCTGCCCCACGGCCAATTGCGAAAGATCGCCCGTGAAAACGAACTCCTCCCCAACTTGCGCCAGTTGCAGATTGGTCGTTCCCTCGGTTCTGGCCGTACGGGTAAGCATCCCTTTGAGATAAAGATCGGCGTCGGCGGCCAGCAAAACACCCGCCTTCACGGTGGTCCCGATTGATGAGGGGTTTGCAACCGTTTGCAGTCGAAGATCATCAGCCGCACCCACTGACAGGAGCGAGGTCAGCTTCTTCTTGTCTCCACGCGACGTCACATTTGGAAAGCTGTTCCGGAGCGCATCCTTCACCAGGCCTTCGAAGTCGCCCTTGAGGACATCGGCAGGGGAAACCCTGGTGGCATCCAGATTGACTTCGAGAACCGCGCGATGTTCAAAGAAGCTCGGCCACGCCTTGAGGCCGATATCGATGAGCACATAGGCCAGGAACAGAACGGAAATCGCCAGCGCCACGGCGCCATAGGCCCTGAACCGCCGTTCACCTGCATAACGCTTGGCGATAAAGGCCGCATTACCCTTGTCGAATGTGTCAGTCATATTGTTCACGGTATTTCTGCACAATGCGAAGGGCGATGTAGTTCAAAACCAGGGTGAAGCAGAACAGCACAAAGCCAAGGGCAAAGGCCGAAAGGGTCTTGGCGGAATCAAACTCCTGGTCGCCGACCAGCAAGGTGGCGATCTGCACGGTGATCGTGGTGACAGCCGTCAGCGGGTTGAAACTCAGGTTTGCGGCAAGTCCTGCAGCCATCACCACGATCATCGTCTCGCCGATCGCCCGCGATATGGCCAGCATGAAGGCCGAGACAATGCCGGGAAGCGCCGCGGGCAGGACCACCCGCTTGATGGTTTCGGACTTCGTAGCTCCCATGGCATAGGAACCATCGCGCAGGGATTGAGGCACGGAATTGATGATGTCATCGGCAAGCGAGGAAATAAGGGGCACAATCATCATGCCCATGACAAGGCCTGCCGCAAGCGCTGATTCAGAGGCAACCACCAGGCCGAAAGATTCACCTGCATTGCGAATGAGCGGAGCAACCGTGAGGGCCGCAAAGAAGCCGAGCACGACCGTGGGCACACCGGCCAGGATTTCAAGTATTGGCTTCAGGACGCCGCGCATATTCCGGCTGGCATACTCCGCCATGTAGATGGCTGAGAGCAGCCCCAGGGGACCGGCAACCAGCACCGCAATGGAGGTGATGAGCAGTGTTCCAACGAGCAATGGGATGAGGCCGAACGAAGCTGGCGTGGAGGTGGGCGACCAATGGGTCCCAAACAGGAATTCGAGCGGTGAAACCTCCCGGAAAAACGCCAGTGTTTCAAACAGGACGGAAAAGACAATGCCAATTGTCGTGAGGACCGCAACGGCGGAACAGGCCACCAATGCGATCTTGACCAGTGACTCGAAGCGGTTCCGGGCGCGGAACTCGCGGGTGACACGCCGGTGCGACAGGACAAGGGCGGCAATGCCGGAAATCGCTGCCGCCGCGGGCGTGATCATCGCGTTGGATCCGGCAACAAGGGTAACGGCAAGCGTCGCAGCACTGGCGGCGATAAATCCCATGGAAGCCATGAGAAGCCCGTGATAGGCAGGCAGCGAATGAAGGCTGGCCGTCCCAACGTTGCGCAATCCTTGCGCCCGCAACCGGCCGGCAAAAAATCCAGTAGCGGTCAGCGCGGCAATGATCAACAATGTCCAGGCAATCATGAGCCTTTTAGTCCCTGCTCTATTTTATTCAATCGCCTCTAACGTGCGAATTGTCATCGAATGGGGCAGCCTGGTACATCCGCAACCCGCCCCATTCGCCGTATCGGGCCCTAATTACTTAAGACCGTCAATCTTGATAACGTCCATGGCTGTCGCCACGGCGCGTGACTTTTCGGCATCGGCGCCTGGAAGGGTGATGAGGCCCTTGTCGGCAAGATAGCCATCGGCTCCCAGGGCCTTGTCGGAAACATACTCGGCCACAAATTCCGCGATGCCGGGAACAACGCCCACATGCTGCTTCTTCACATAGATGAAGAGGGGGCGGGCCATCTTGTAGTCGCCGGAAGCGATGGTGTCGTAGGTCGGTGCGATGCC
Organism: Aestuariivirga sp.; assembly: GCA_049691635.1. Lineage (GTDB taxonomy): Bacteria > Pseudomonadota > Alphaproteobacteria > Rhizobiales > Aestuariivirgaceae > Aestuariivirga. Next base: position 2,398 of record JBAVOA010000055.1, read on the forward strand.
GTCAATTTCGGTGCCCTTGATGGAGCTGGCATTTTCTTCAAGGAACGAATATCCGAAGATGCCGAGTGCTGCCGGATTGGCCTGCAGCTTCTGCACGATGAGATTGTCGTTTTCGCCCGCTTCGACAAAGGCGCCATCTTCACGGATGGATTTCCATACGGCCTCATAGGCCTTGGCATCGGACTTCTTGAGATCCTCCAGCGACTTGAACTTTCCGGCACCGGCTTCCAGCGCCAGCTCCATGAAGGAATCGCGCGTTCCCGATGTGGGAGGCGGTCCGAGAACCTCGATCTTTTCCTTTGGCAGTGAAGCGTCGATGTCGCTCCACAGCTTGTAAGGGTTGTCAACCAGCTTGCCATCCTTGTCCGGAACCTGCTTGGCAAGGGCCATGAAAATCTGCTGCTTTGTGAGCTTCATCGCGGGAGCATCCTTAGATGCCGCAAGGGTGAGGCCGTCAAAGCCGATCTTGACTTCGACGATGTCGGTGACGCCATTCTTGGCGCAGTCTTCAAATTCACTCTTCTTGATCCGGCGCGAGGCGTTGGTCATGTCCGGGGTATCTTCGCCGGCGCCTGAGCAGAACAATTTCATGCCGCCGCCGGTGCCGGTGGATTCAACGACCGGCGTCTTCATGCCCGACGTCTTGCCGAAGTTTTCGGCAACCGTTGTGGTAAAGGGATAAACCGTTGAAGAACCAACGATGCGGATTTGATCACGGGCCAACGCGGGGCCGGCGAAGAGGGCAAGTGCACTCACGGCCAATAGAACTTTTTTCATCTCTGATGTCTCCTTGTGACTAGAACAGGGCGGACCGTAGAAACCATTGATGATGCTTATGCGACAGTTTTGTCACATTTTTATGACAGTCTAAGAGATTGGAAAATATGAGTTTTCAGAAACCTGGAAGGCGGATTGTAAACGTGCTGCCAAGGCCTGGCGTGGAACTCACCAGCAGGCGTCCGCGATGCCGGTTGAGAATGTGCTTCACAATGGCAAGGCCCAGCCCGGTTCCCCCGCGCGACCTGCTTTCCTGCACGCTGATGCGGTAGAAACGCTCAGTGAGGCGCGGAATATGCTCTTCGGCGATCCCGCGGCCCTGGTCGATCACGGAAAGCGTCACGAAACCAGTCGCGGTCGCGCCCGCAATATCGACGCGTTTGCCGGGGCCGGAATATTTGATGGCATTCTCGATCAGATTATGAAGGACCTGCACCAGTTCATCCCAGTCTCCGGCCACTTCAAGCGGTGCGTCAAATTTCACATTGAGGGCTACTTTCTCCTCTTTTGCCATGGGTGACAGGAGATCGCACACATGGCGGGCGACCTGGGCAAGATCAACCTTTGTAGAGGGCCGCAGATGGGCATTCATCTCGATGCGCGAAAGCGAAAGGAGATCATCGATGAGGCGCTTCATGCGCTCGGCCTGGCCGCGCATGAGCATCAGGAACTTGTCCCGCGCCGTCTCGTCGCTTCGCGCCGCTCCCTGCAGGGTTTCAATGAATCCCGAAAGCGAGGCGAGCGGCGTGCGCAGTTCATGGCTGGCATTGGCGACAAAATCCGAGCGCATGCGCTCGATCTGCTGTTCGCGCGTCAGATCTTTCAGCACGAGAAGAACGGCAGGACCTTCGGCCTGTCCGGACGTGATCGGCGAAACAAAGACTTCAAAATGCCGGGCAAGGGGACCGCGCATTTCATAGTCGACGCCAACACTTTCACCCTGCAGCATCGCACGGCTCACGGCTTCAAGCACCGCGGGGGCGCGAATGGCCTGACTGAGATGCACGCCCACCGGCTTCATCTCCAGCATTTCTTCCGCATTGGCATTGGCCTTGATGACAATGCCGGAGCTGTCCAGGATCAGAACCGGATCGGGAAGGGCTGCGACGAGATGGTCGACAACATCGACGGGTGCGGATTTCTGCTCCGGCGCTGCGCTGAGTTCAGGTTTTTTCTCGTTCCATGGCCAGACCATAGTTGCAAATAGACTTTCTAGGGGCATTCATGCAAGTCTGGATGAAAACAATTACAGCAGTGCGACCGTGATGACTGAAGCAATCGATGAAGGCATGCTCACCTTCTACAAGGAGCTGTCCAAACATTCCCCACCGGAAAGTGCCGATTGGCCCTTGCCTGAACAGCGCAAGGCCTGGGACGGCGTCTGCCGCCTGTTCCGTGCCGAACGGCCCTCCCGCCTGCTTGTCGAGGACATCGATGTGGACGGCGTCCATGTCCGGGTGTTTCGTCCGCCCGGTGAAGCGCCGAAGCCTGCGGCGATCTATTTTCATGGCGGTGGCTGGGTTCTGGGATCCTGTGAAACCCACGACGACATGTGCGCCGAAATGGCCGCAGGCGCCGATTGTGTGGTGGTGCTGGTGGATTATCGCCTGGCGCCTGAACATCCCCATCCGGCTCAACTGGAAGATTCCCTCAAGGTACTTCTCTGGATGCGAAGCTCCGGCCGCGCCTTTGGCATCGATCCTGATCGTATCCTGGGAGCGGGCGACAGCGCCGGCGGTCAGATGACTGTCGCCCTGGCTCTCGTGCTGCGCGACCACGATACGCCCCAGCTCAGGGGAATGGTGCTGATCTATCCCGTCCTGGGGGCCGACGTGAACACGCCGTCCTACATCCGCAACGCCCATGCGCCCTGCCTCACCAAACCGGAGATGATCTTCTATCTCGATTGTTTTTTAGGTCCGAAGGGAAATCCCAACTGGTTTGATCCCCGGGCCATTCCCAATCTGGCCCACAGCCTGGAAGGTCTGCCGCCAGCCTATATCTCAGTGGCCGCCCATGACCCGCTTTATGATGACGGCGTGATTTTTTATGGAAAGATGCGGGCCGCCGGGATTCCGGCCATTCTGGTCGAGGAGCCAGCCCTGGCCCATTCCTTCATGCGTGCTAGGCACGTGAGCCTGCCCGCAAAAAAAGGCTTCAACGGGATCGTTGAAGCCTTGAAAAGTCTGGGGCACAGGGAGACCTTGCCGGACTAGAGCACGGTGACGGTCGCACCCGGCTTCACGAACTGATAAAGCTCGGAAACATCTTCGTTGAGCATGCGGATGCAGCCGGAAGAAGCGGCCTTGCCGATGGATGAAGGTTCATTGGTGCCATGGATGCGGTAAATCGTGTCGGCGATGTAGATGGCGCGCGCACCCAGCGGGTTCTTTGGACCACCTTCCATGAAGGCTGGAAGCTCTGGACGGCGCTGGCGCATTTCAACAGGAGGACGCCAGTCTGGCCATTGGGTTTTTGAACTTACCGTGTGGGTGCCGGACCATTCAAATCCCTTCTTTGCGGTGGCCACGCGGTATTTAACCGCCCTGCCATTGCCAAGCACGAAGAACAGCACATTCTGCTTGGTGTTGACGATGATGGAACCGGAAGCCATGGATGTCGAGTAGTCAACGATATGGCCGCGCTTGAACTGGGGCCGGGCTGCCTGCTTCAAGGCCTGGGGTTGGATTTCATCCAGTGGAACAGCCGCCACCAGAACCACACCGGCGAACGGCTTGGGCGCTTGGGCTTGTGCGCTAGCAATCATAAGTCCGGTGAACATTGCAGCGGTTGCGATTTTTGTGATGAAGTTGGTCATTTGGGTTTCCCTCTCGAATTCAGTTGATGGTGCATGTTTACGGGAAGCCGTCTGAACTCATCCTGAGCGCGGCATTTAGCTGCCGTTCATTTTCGGGGCTTGCATCGGGGGCCTGGAATTGTACTCTGCAGGCCCCATGGCAGACCCCCTGGAACTCAAGTATGCCGCCCTGAAAGACCCAGGGATACGGGCCTTTATGATCGCCGGTGAGCGGTTTTATCCTGCCAATGCCGTGTCTTTTGCCATGATCGAGCAGCGGGATTTCTATGACCGTTACTGCGCCCATTTCCGCAAACCACGGCCGGAAAACATAGGTGTTAAGGATTTTGCCGTAGGCCCCGTCCTATGCCGTCACTATGCGCCGAAGCAGCCGAAAGACCTCCCCGTGATGCTCTATCTCCATGGCGGCGGCTTCGTGCTGGGGGGACTGGAAAGCCATGACGATGTCTGCGCCGAGATCAGTGACCGCGCCGGTATCGCCGTGGTCGGTGTGAATTACCGCCTGGCCCCCGAGCACCCGTTTCCGGCTGCCTTCGACGATGCCTGGGCCGTGTTGCACCACCTCTCCGGGCAACATGACAGGATTATTGTGGGCGGTGACAGCGCGGGTGGAAACCTGTCGGCCGCAATCGCCCTCAAGGCCCGCGATGAAGGCGGCCCCAGCCTCGCTGGACAGGTTCTGATCTATCCCGGCCTTGGCGGCGATGTGACCAAGGGCTCCTACGTCAGCCAGGCAAATGCGCCGGGCCATGCCACACGGGATGTGCTCTACTACCGCGATGTCTACAACGGCGGCTCACACAAATATGCGGAGCCCTTGCGCGAAACGAACTATGACGGCCTGCCGCCTGCCTTTATC
>JBAVOA010000056.1:0-3979 GCA_049691635.1 Aestuariivirga sp.
GGGTGGGGCCTATCACACGGTCTTCGGCGGGCTCGGCGTGAGCGTCATCCTGAAACTCGCTCCGGCGCTCCTCACCGCGCTGTTGATCGCCGGCGCGCTTTACATGGCATGGATCGGCAGCACGCTACTGCGCAGTTCCATCACCGTCAGTGCGGTGGGAACGGCCACCACACGCAGCTGGGCCACGGCCTTCCGCCAGGGGGCGATCACCTGCATGCTCAATCCGAAAGCCTATCTCTTCACCATCGCGGTCTATCCGCAATTCATCCGCCCGCAATACGGCGCGGTCTGGAGCCAGGCCCTGGTGATGGGCGTGATGACCGCGCTGATGCAGCTCGCCATCTATGGCAGCCTCGCCCTCGGTGCTGCCAAGGCGCGCGATGGACTGGTGGCAAATCCAAGGGCCACGATGATCGTGGGACGGGTCGTCGGTCTTGTGTTCCTCATCGCGGCAGGGATCACTGCCTGGGAGGGGTGGAACGCCTGACGTTTTCACAGCATGAGCGACGACGCGGCAAATGATAAACCCATGACGACATTGAAAATCCGCGTTCCGCGTCATCTCCTGCGGACCGGGAGAAGACACACGCATAGACTCAACTGCTGGAGCTTAACCCGCAACCACTGCGCCGCATGCGGAGTTGAGTGCGAGGTCAAGCGGCGCGTTTTGAACGTCACCTTCACTTCAATATCATTGTCGAGCTTGCCAAGGATTGCGATCATGCGGTCAAGCGTGAACCGGAAATGACCAGTCCGGCCAGTTGTCTCGATTATTCATACTAACATGTTAGTATGAATAATCACCTCGGGCATTTGACGCGCCATTGGCGCCGCTTGTGGTGCGCAAGGTGGCGCTTTTACACCGCGTTTGGTAGCACTTTGGCGTGGCTTTGACGCGTTATTTGTCCTTGTTGGAGACGCCCGCGCTGGCGAAGGTGGCCATGCCGGTGTGGAGGTTGACCGCCGCCTTGAGGAGGCCTGCAGCAAGCGCCGCGCCCGAGGCTTCGCCGAGGCGCATGCCGAGATCGAGGATGGGTTCCTTGCCCAGCCGCTTCAGCAGATTGCGATGGGCCGGTTCGGCCGAGCAATGGGCCGCCAGGCAATGATCGAGCGCATCGGGGCGCATGGCATGGAGCACGGCGGCGGCGGCGCTTGCCACGTAACCATCGATGAGAACGGGCACATGCTGGGTGCGCGCGGCCAGAATGGCGCCTGCCATGGCAGCCAGTTCCCGGCCCCCGAGCCTTCGTAAAACCTCAAGCGGATCAGAGAGATGGGCGGAATGCAAGGCCACGGCGCGGGCCACGGCGGAGGCCTTGCGCTTCAGGCCCTCGGCATCAACGCCGGTTCCCGGCCCTACCCAATCTTCGGCCTTGCCGCCGTAAAGCCCATGGCAGATCGCCGCGGCAATGGTGGTGTTGCCGATGCCCATTTCGCCGATGCACAGCAGGTCGCAGCCGCCGGCAATCGCTTCCATGCCATAGGCCATGGTGGCGGCACAATCGGCCTCGTCCATGGCGGCTTCAACGGTGATGTCCTTGGTGGGTTTTTCAAGCGCCAGTTCAAATACCTTCAAGCCGAGATCGAAGGTCTTGCAGATCTGGTTCACGGCGGCCCCGCCGCCCTGGAAATTCAGTACCATTTGTTTAGTCACTTCAGCAGGATAGGCGGCAACGCCCTGGGCCACCACGCCATGGTTTCCGGCGAACACCGCCACCATCGGGCGGGCGATTTTGGGCGGGTAATTGCCCTGCCAGGCGGCCACCCATTCGGCCATGGTTTCAAGCTTCCCAAGGGAACCCGGCGGCTTGGTCAACTGCGCATCATGGGCACGGAATTGCGCCACCGCATCCTGATCCGCCACAGGCAAATCCTGCATCAGTTTCCTGATGTCATCAAATGGCAAACCTGTTGCGGCAATTGTCATTCTCTTGTTCTCCCAATCTTCTTGCTAGTGTCCTAATCACGGGATTCGGGGTATCACTGCAACATGAACGACATGTCTTCGCCGCCGGGCGAAAATACGTGGAAAATCAGGCCTTTCGCCGAGACCTTGGTGGCGCTGCGCTTTCTCACCCGCCTGCCCATTCCGTTTGTGCGGACCGTGGATTTGCCGCCGCTGGCCGAAGGCATGCGCTTCTTTCCGCTGGCGGGCGCCCTCATCGGAGCCATTTCAAGTGCCGCCCTGATTGGCGCCAACATGTTGGGGTTGCCGTCGCTTCTGGCTGCTACGGTGGCCCTGGCCGTCGGTGTTCTCATCACCGGCGCATTGCATGAGGATGGTCTTGCCGATGTGGCCGATGGCTTTGGCGGCGGGCGCTCACGCGAGGACCGCCTCGAGATCATGCACGACAGCCGTATCGGCACGTATGGCACCATCGCCCTATGTCTCACCTTCATCGGCCGCGCGGCGATCTATGAAACGCTTACGGGCGCGCAACCGCTTACGATTCTTGCGCTTTTGGCAAGTTCGGCGGCCTTCTCCCGGGCGCTGGTCGTGGATCTGCTCTGGGCTACACGGCCCGCGCGCAGTGACGGCCTTTCGGTCTTTGCCGGCCGTCCCGGCAAACGCAGCGCCCTGTTCTCGCTGCTCACGGGTGGCATTGGTGCTGCGGTGGCGGTTGGACTTGTGCTTTCTCCAGAAATCGCATTGATCGCCATCATCGCGGCGGGCGTCGTTCTGGCCGGCATGCGGGCCTTGGCCATGCGCCAGATCGGCGGGCAGACGGGCGATGTCTGCGGGGCTGTCCAGGTGCTGACGGAGCTTGCCATGCTCACCGTATTCGCGGCAACGGTCGGTTAACCTTAACGACAATTCTTCCAATCATATTCAATAGTTATAGAGACTGGAGCGATACTTCTGGGGCCGCTTAATTCAGGGAGTTGCCCCATGCGGTTTTCAGCTGCGTTGCCACCGGTTGTGCTTGCCTTTCTGTTTACCATTGCCGGCGGCCTGCCGGGCATTGCGCCCACAACCGCGGCGGAAATGCTGCAGCTCAAGGCGGCAACTGCTTTGAAGGCCGGCCAGAACGGCCATTTCTTCGTCACCGCTGAAATCAACGGCAGAGACGTCAAAGTGCTGGTCGATACGGGCGCTTCGGCGGTGGCCTTGAGCTATGAGGATGCCCAGGACATCGGCCTGCATCCCGGCAATCTCGACTTCAATATTCCGGTGTCCACCGCCAACGGCGTGACCAAGGCCGCAAGCGTTACCCTGAACAAGATCGAAGTTGACGGGGTCCGGGTGTCGGATGTGCAAGGCATGGTGCTGCCGGAAGGCGTCATGCGCGGCTCGCTCCTCGGCATGAGCTTCTTGAGCAAACTCCAGAGTTTCAAGGTTGAAGATGGCGTGCTCTACCTGAAGAATTGAGACGTTTTTGCTTCAATCACGGCGCGTTCGCATGGCCAACGGCCCAAGAGATGACTATCTTCAAGGCATGAACGCTTTTGACCTGCCAGAAATCGAGACGCCCTGCGTCAAGGTGTGTGTTGTCGATCCGGAAACCGGGTTTTGCATCGGCTGCGGACGCACGCGCATGGAAATTGGCAGTTGGCTTGGCCTGAGCCCGGACGAACGCAAGTCCATCATGGCGGGCCTCACCGAACGGGTTGAAACACTGACGTTACGCAAGCGCCGCCGGGGCGGACGCCAAGGCCGGCTCGCGGGCAACTAGAACTGGTAGGCGAAATTGGCGCCAGCCGTATAAGTATCTGAATCCTTATATAAAATCCCGCTCATTTCGGCGGTCAGGGCCAGTTGGGCATGGCCGCCAAAGGCAAAATTCAACCCGGCTTGAAGGCCCAGATCGGTATAGGGATCGTCCAGAATCGTTCCCGATACGTGATCCACCACCTTATTGACCGCCACCCAATCGAACTGGGCGCCAAGCCAGGGTTCAACCGTCGTTGAACCTCCAAGAGAAAGCGTGTTGCCGACCTGGAGACCGGGCGAAACGGTTCCGGTTTCGATGGTTTGGGC
>JBAVOA010000057.1:0-7832 GCA_049691635.1 Aestuariivirga sp.
AGATAGTCGGTGGTGTCGACGGGCGCATCGAACATGCTGCGCATGGTCAGGGGGCGGCCGAGAAACGCCACGTCCCAGATCTGCTGGCCGTGATAGGGCAGCAGGGTCATCACGCCCGCCCCATTGCGCAGGCGGAGTGCGGCCACGCCAGAGGGATAGCGGAAAATGGAGGCGGTCAAGCCGCCGGAACGTGCGAGTTCCTTTTCCGCGCTGGGAAAGTGAAGCTGGCCGAGGTCGATGACTGTCATTTCCGTTGCCATGGCATATCCGCCTCCGTTTCCGCTCCCTTGATGCTGCCACTGGCGGGCATTTTCAAGCCCCGACTGGAGGCAAGGTTGCGCCAGGGGCGATAAGCTTCTATCTAGCGGTTTTCCACAAAAGGATAGATTCCATGAGCCTTCGCGCCAAGATCAATGACGACCTGAAGACCGCCATGAAGGCGGGAGACAAGCGCAAAATCTCAACGCTGCGCCTGATGAGTGCGGCGATCAAGGACAAGGACATCAACAGCCGCACCGATGGCCATGATTCCGTCTTGACGGCGGATTCCGGGCTGATCGACCTCTTCGCCAAGATGGTGAAGCAGCGTCAGGAAAGCGTTGGCATGTATGAGCAGGGCGGCAGGCCGGAACTGGCCCAGCAGGAACGTGAAGAAATCGAGATCATCCAGAGCTACATGCCCAAGCAGCTTTCCGACGACGAGGCGAAGGCGGCGGTGGCTGCGATCATCGCGGCTGTGGGGGCCGCGAGCGTCAAGGACATGGGCAAGGTGATGGCGGAATTGAAGGCGAAGTATGCGGGCCAGATGGACATGGCGAAAGCCGGCGGGATCGTGAAGGGGCTGCTGGGGTAGACCAACATTTCCTCCATGGTCGAGACAAGCCCGACCATGGAGGGTCTGGACGTTATACGATCTTCGTCGTGACCTTGACGTTCTTGCGGATGGCGTGGGAGTAGGGGCAGGCGACGTGGGCCTTCTTGGCCAGCGCTGTGGCCTTTGGCCTGGGCACGCCGGGCAGGCTGACTTCGAGTTTCACTTCGATGCCGAAGCCTTTCTTGTCGGCGCGCGGGCCGAAGCTCACATGGGCTGTCACCGAGGATTCCTTGGCAAGGGCCAGCGGTTTCTTCTCCTTGCTGTTCACATATTTGATGGCGCCGAGATAGCAGGAGGAATAGCCCACGGCGAAAAGCTGATCGGGATTGGTGCCGGTGCCGTCGCCGCCCAGTTCCTTGGGGCTGGTGATTTTCAGGTCAAGATTGCCATCCGAGGTTCTAGCGGTGCCGCCGCCACGGCCGCCGACCGATGTGCCAACCGCTGTGTAGAGTTTCTTGATAGCCATGAGTCCCTCCTGTTGTGTTTTCATGCTGGCATGCCGATCTGTTGCTGGCAAGCGGCGGGCTTGCTAGGACATTTGCCATGCGGTTTCCACCTTCATTCCTCGACGACATTCGCGGGCGGGTTTCGATCTCGTCGGTGGTGGGGCGGCGCGTGGCGTGGGACCGGCGCAAGACCAATGCGGGCAAGGGCGACTATTGGGCCTGCTGCCCGTTCCACAACGAAAAGTCGCCCTCGTTCCATGTGGATGACCGCAAGGGGCGGTACCATTGTTTTGGCTGCAAGCAATCGGGCGACATCTTCACTTTCCTGGTCGAGAAGGAAGGGGTGAGTTTTCCCGAAGCGGTGGAGCGGCTGGCGCAGGAAGCCGGTTTGCCGATGCCGCAGGTCTCGGAAGCTGATGTGAAGCGCGAGGAAGTGCGCGCAAGCCTTTATGATGTGATGGAAATTGCCGCAAAGTTCTTTGAGGCGGAATTGCAGTCGGCGCGGGGGGCGAAGGCCAGGGGCTATCTGGCGGACCGGCAATTGACAGCCGCCATCCAGAAGGAATTCCGCATCGGCTATGGGCCTGATGACCGTTCGGCGCTGCGCGCGCATCTCGCTTCCAAGAATGTGACGGTGGAGCAGATGGCCGAGGCGGGGCTGGTGATCGCGGGTGATGACATTCCGGTTGCCTATGACCGCTTCCGCGACCGGGTGATGTTTCCCATCCGCGATCCGCGCGGCAAAGTGATTGCCTTTGGCGGGCGGGCGCTGAAGGCCGATGTTCCGGCAAAGTATTTGAATTCGCCGGAGACGCCGCTGTTTCACAAGGGAGCGGTGCTTTATAATCACGACAAGGCGCGGGGGCCGGCCCATGAGATGGGGGCGATCATCGCGGTTGAGGGCTATATTGATGTGATTGCCCTGCACCGGGCGGGATTTCCCAATACGGTGGCGCCGCTTGGCACGGCGCTGACGGAAGACCAACTGGCGCTTTTGTGGAAGGCAGCGCCTGAACCCACTTTGTGTTTTGACGGCGACAGTGCGGGGATCAAGGCGGCCTACCGGGCGCTGGACCTGGCGCTGCCGCTGCTCAAACCGGGTTATTCGCTGAAATTCGCCCTGCTGCCGGAGGGGCAGGACCCGGATGACCTGCTGAAAGCCCAGGGGCCAGAGGCGGTGAAGGCGGTGATCGAGGCGGCGGAACCGCTATCCGACGTGATCTGGCGGCGGGCTTTGACCGAAAATGACCGGGCGACGCCGGAGCGGAAGGCCCAATTCGAGCGGGATTTGCGGGCGCAGCTCAACCAGATTGGCGATGAAACGGTGCGGAAACACTATCTGGCGGACCTCACGGCGCGCTTTGACCAGTTGTTCCAGCGCCGGGGCTCTAACGGCAATTTCCGCTCCAGAACCCCGTTTACCCCGCAAAAACCCTGGAAAAAGGGGCAAAAGGCCTGGGAAACGCCGCAACCGGCCTCACCCCAGCTCAAGGCGATGGCGGCCTTTGCCGGCGCCCAGCAGGCGCTGGAACGGCGGGAACGGCTGATTGTGCTGACTTTTGTCAACCATCCTGACCTTCTGGGCGACTTTCTGGACGAGTTTGCCGCAGTGGAATTCGCGAGCGCCACGCTTGACTCCCTCCGTACACAAATCATAAATAGCGCCGCACTTGAGCAAGGCCTTGATACGGCACGGCTCAAGGGCCACCTGTTGTCACGAGGCTTTGGCCCTAGTCTGGACTACCTCGAAAACCAGGCGATGCGTTTGAACGAATGGTTCCTTGGTCCTGCGGCGGCACCAGATGATGCGCGGACTGGCCTGCGTCAAATGTTCGCCCTACACCGGAAAACCGTAACGCTCGATCGGGAGCTTAAGGCGGCGGAGGCCGCTTTTACTGCCGAACCGACGGAGGAAAATTTCAACGCCCTTTCTGCGGTGCGTGAACAATTGCTATCGGCAACCGGCTCCGAGGCCCTGATCACAGGGTTCGGGGCTGCTTCCGGAAGGGTCGTTGACACCATTTCCTGAAGGGCTTGGGAAAAACATGGTTAAGGGGAGCTTAAGACCGCCCGGCCTAGTTTTCACCCGAATCACTCTTATTAGGTGGGAATCACCCACAGTCTGCTGACCAAGGAACCGTCATTTATGGCCCGTGCTGCCCAAGTTCGCGATGCGAAACCCGAAGACCAGGACAATGCCAACGCGGCAGAGGACCAGGACAATACGGCCGATGCGCCAGCGGAAGGTGCTGATTCACCCGTCCTTGACCTCTCGGATGCGGCCGTCAAGCGGCTGATCAAGACGGCCAAGGCCCGGGGCTATGTGACCCTCGATGAACTCAATTCGGTGATGCCTTCCGAGGAAGTGACCTCCGACCAGATCGAGGACATCTATTCGATGCTGGCCGACATGGGCATCACGGTTGTGGAAAGCGAAGAGGAAACCGAGAACGTCGTCGCCAAGGTTGAAGGCGAGGAGAGCTCGGAGACCGCGGTCATCAAGGTCGAAGCGGCGAAGCTTCCCACCGACCGCACCGACGATCCGGTGCGCATGTATCTGCGCGAGATGGGGCAGGTTGAACTGCTGTCGCGCGAAGGCGAAATCGCCATTGCCAAGCGCATCGAGGCGGGCCGCGAGGCGATGATCGCCGGGCTCTGCGAGAGTCCATTGACCTTCCAGGCCATCATCATCTGGCGCGATGAACTGAACGAAGGCAAGATCCTGCTGCGCGACATCATCGATCTCGAAGCGACCTATGCCGGCCCTGACGCCAAGAACAACCAGCCGGTGGCGGCGCCTCAGCCATATGTTCCACCCAAGGAAGAAGTGCGCAAGCAAGCGGAGCTGAAGCGGCCCGAGCGCCTGAAGCAGGCCCAGCCTTCCAAGCGCGACGATGAATATGGCGATGTGCTTTCGCCGGAAGATTTCGACAAGCCGGTGATCGAGGATGACGATGACGACGAGGGCGATGACCTCGGCGTTTCGCTCTCGGCCATGGAAGCGGAGCTGAAGCCGAAGGTTCTGGAAATTTTTGACTCGATTGCCAAGCAGTATAAATCCTTGCGCAAGCTGCAGGACCAGGAAGTGGCGGAGTCGACCGAGCTTTCGCCGAGCCAGGAGCGGCGCTACCGCAAGCTGCGCGACGATATCATTGCCGAAGTGAAATCCCTGGCGCTGAACAATGCGCGTATCGAGGCGCTGGTTGAACAGCTCTACGACATCAACAAGCGGCTGAATTCGCTTGAGGGCCGGCTCATGCGCCTGGCCGAGACTTACAAGGTTCCGCGCACGGAGTTCCTCAAGGAATACCAGGGCGACGAATTGAATGTGGACTGGCTGAAGCGGGTGGCACGCCTCACCAAGCACGGCTGGAAGAAATTCGCCAATGACGAGAAGGAATCGATCCGTGTCATCCGCGACGAGATCTATGAACTCGCCACCGCCACGGGCCTGCAGATTCCGGAATACCGCAAGATCGTGGGCATGGTGCAGAAGGGCGAGCGCGAGGCGCGCATCGCCAAGAAGGAAATGGTGGAGGCCAACCTTCGCCTCGTCATTTCCATCGCCAAGAAATATACCAACCGCGGCCTGCAGTTCCTCGATCTCATCCAGGAAGGCAACATCGGGTTGATGAAGGCGGTGGACAAGTTCGAGTATCGCCGCGGCTACAAGTTCTCGACCTATGCCACCTGGTGGATCCGCCAGGCGATCACCCGCTCGATTGCCGACCAGGCGCGCACCATCCGCATTCCGGTGCACATGATCGAGACGATCAATAAGATCGTGCGCACCTCGCGCCAGATGATGCACGAGATCGGCCGCGAGCCGACGCCCGAGGAGCTTTCGGAAAAGCTTTCCATGCCTCTGGAAAAGGTGCGGAAGGTGATGAAGATCGCCAAGGAGCCGATCAGCCTGGAAACGCCGGTGGGCGACGAGGAGGATTCGCATCTCGGCGATTTCATCGAGGACAAGGGCGCGGTGCTGCCCATCGACGCGGCGATCCAGGCGAACCTGCGCGAAACGACAACGCGGGTGCTGGCGTCACTCACGCCGCGCGAAGAGCGCGTGCTGCGCATGCGCTTCGGCATCGGCATGAACACGGACCACACGCTGGAAGAAGTCGGCCAGCAGTTCAGCGTCACGCGCGAACGCATCCGGCAGATCGAGGCGAAGGCGCTGCGGAAGCTGAAGCATCCGAGCCGGAGCCGGAAACTACGGAGTTTCCTGGATAATTAAGTCTCGCAACTTACTCTCACCACACTCATCATGCCCGGCCTTGAGCCGGGCATTACGCCTCTACATACTCCGCAATGCTTGTCGGTGACGGAACAACAACTCCATCTTCCTTCAAACCCTCGATATGAAATCGGATAGCCTCCCGGATTTCGTTTTCGACTTCGTGGACAGTAGCGGCTGTCGCAACGCAGCCCGGCAGGTCGGGGACGTAGGCCGAGTAGTTGGCATTGGCCTTTTCGATTACAACTGCATAGCGCATTAGCGCGTCTCCTTTAAACCTGCCTGCTTCAGGATGCTGTTAAGCGTTCCCGGAGCCATGTCGTCGCTTGGCTTGCCTGCCACAGTAACACGACCGGGCTTTCTTGGGTGTCTATACTGCCTATGACTGCCGCGCGCTGCTACGATTTGCCATCCATCGTCTTCGATCAGGGCGACTACCTCTCGAACTTTCTTCATCCATAGCTGTCCCAAATCTGTTTAATTTCATACACATCAGGGGGCTTGTAGACAAGTGGCGGGAGGGTCTCTGCCTCCCGGCTTTGGCCCGGTGACAGAATAAGGTCGTATTACGCCGTGGGCACGTAGATGTAGGCGCCGTCCTTGGCTTCCGCCATGCCGAGGCCAGGATAAGGCCAGTGGTAACCCAGCAGTTTTTTCTTTCCCGTTGAGGCCATGTCCAGCAACTTCTTGCGGTTGGCGATGGCCGTGGCGTGGTCGGCGTCGAAGCCGAATTTCCAGTCGGGGTGGGGGAAGAAGACCAGCGGGTTGGTGATGGCGTCAGCAGTGATGATGAGGCCATCACCGCCGGCCATTTCAAAGGAGACGTGGCCCGGGGTGTGGCCCGCGGTGTCGAGCACATTGATTCCGGGCAGCACTTCGGCACCGGTCTTGAACAGGGCAATCTTGTCCTTGATGCCGCCGAGCTGGCTCTGGGTGGTTTTCACCATGCCTTCCATTTCCTTGGGCATCTTGCTGGCAAGGTCCGGGGCCATCCAGAAATTCCATTCGGTTTCGGCCATGTGGAAGGAAGCGTTGGCGAAGATGGGCTTGCCATCGGCGCCGAGGGTTCCCCAGCAATGGTCGGGGTGGCCGTGGGTGAAGATGACCTTGGTGATGGCAGAAGGATCGGTGCCTGCGGCCTTGAGGCTTTCGGCAATCTTGCCGGAAGTGGGCTGGAAGCCATTGCCGGAGCCCGTATCCATGAGGATCATCTCGCCGCCCGACTTGAGCAGCAGGGGGCTGGCCTCGAACTGGGCTTTTTCGCCCTGGAGCATGGGCGCCAGCAGGGTTTTCAGTTCTTCGGGGCTGGCGTCGGGAAACAGCGTGAGATCAACCAGTAGCGTACCGTCACTCACCACGGTCACATCATAGGCGCCCTGCTTGAAGGCATAGGGGCCGGCAAGGGCCAGCACATTCTCCGGCAGGATGCCAGCGGCGATGAGGCCCGCGGCGGCGCCCAGAAATTTGCGGCGGTCGAGCAGCAGGTGTTTTTTTCCATTCATCGATACATTGAACATAGCGGATTTCCATCTCTGTTGTGATATTGAAACATTATTTGTTACGTTAAATTATGGCGGCTGCATGGCTTTGGCCAATCACTTTTCGCGTGATCGCATCGGTGGTAGATTGCGGGTCAGAACCGAGCCGAAAGGATTTCAGATGTCATTTTTCAAGAAGCTGTTCGGCGGGGGCGGCGAGGCGGCCGCACCGAAAGCAGCGAGATCGGCCGAGCACAAGGGTTTCATCATCGAGGCCCGGCCCTACAAGGAGGGCGGGCAGTTTCAATTGGCGGGTGTGATCTCGAAAGAGATCGACGGGGTGCACAAGGAGCATAAATACGTCCGCGCTGACCGTTTCACCTCGCTGGAGGAGGCGGCCGAAATTGCGCTGGTCAAGGGCCGGCAGATTATCGATGAGCAGGGCGAACGCCTGTTGGGCTGAAGCCCGCGCCCTATTTTTCGAGGGCCTTGACGACCATCTTTTCAATTTCGCCGACGGGATGCTTGGTGAGATCCTTGTCGACCTCCAGGATAGTGGCCTTCTTCAGGGCGGCACTTGCCGCCTTGCGGAATTCGCCGAGGGCGATGGGCGGGGCCACGAGGACGAATTTCTCGAAATCGCCGCGGGCCAGGTCCTGTGCCATATCGGCGGCAATGCGCTGGACGAACTGGTCTTCGGCGACGCGGTGCCAGTCGGTGATTTCAATCGACGAGCGGCGGCCGAAGCTGTCCTGGGTCCGGGTGGGCTTGTCCGTGCCCTGGTCGCGGCTCGGGGG
>JBAVOA010000058.1:0-4897 GCA_049691635.1 Aestuariivirga sp.
ACCAAGGAATGATTGTTGAGCACACAAGCGTCAGCGGACCATCAAGCTCAAAGCGTTCGCCCTTCTCAAGGGAGAAACTGTCATTGGCCTGCAGTTTTTCCGCTCCAAGGCTGCAACGCCCCTCAAGGACATGGAAAAACCCCACACCCGCCTCCGGTCCAATCACTTCACCGGCGTTGAAACTCTTTGCGGCGAGTTGTCCCTGCCCATACTCCTTTCGCACAATCAAATTAACATCCCGGACCGGCCCATCGGACAGCACACCATGAACCCTTGCCTCGCCCGCAAAAGAAAATGGCGCCAGGGGCCGCAAGGCAACCTTGCCATGCGATGCAATATTCAGTGTCATGCCTCCACCGGAAAGCACCATAATGTGCCGCGCATAGCCGTCGAACGCGGAAAAGGGGCCGTCCATTTCAATCGTCGCAATACTCACGCGCCAGTCAAACGTGGCAGCCCCTTCGGGGCAAACGTTCAGCTCAGTTGTTGAGCCGCCACCATTCTTCCACGGCATCACCCGGTATTCTGCTGGCCGGATCATTCGCATCAGTGGCCATGCCTTGCCCGGCCCCTGGGTTCCGCATGGGCTATGACCCGACGGATCGCCGGGAACTTGGCCTGAAGGCCATTTTCAATTTGGTCAACCACCGCATGCACATCATCAACTGATTCACTAGGCGCGAAGTGGCAATGATAATGAACGAAAAGGCCCTGGTCATTCTCGCGGATTCGAATGTTGTGAATGCCATTTAGGCGGGACTGCCTTTGGGAAAGCGAAGTAAGCAAAGCGGTGACTGCCTTTGCCGTCTTTGCTGGTGCATCATATCCGCTTAAATGCCGCTCCGGCTGCGGTTCGATGTGGCTCTCGACCTCTACCCCAGGGCCAAGTTCGGAGCGGATGGCGTCCTCGAGATTCGTTGCATGCTCATGGGCTTCAGACAGCGCCATGAGCCCGTCCACTTCCAAATCAAAACTCACCGCCAGACGGCCCTTAATGTCCTGGACCGTCAGGTGGTGAATGGCCAGGTTGCGGCGTGACGCAATGAGCATCACCCTCTGGAACACGGTTTCATCGTCGAGCGCCACCGGATTGGCCGCAATTGTCACATCGGCACTGGGGAACTTCTGGACGATCCGGTCCGCCAGCGAGACCTTCAGTTTGACGATGTCGTCAACCGGCATGGTACGCCGCACCTCCACTACAACACTGGTGAAGAGCGTGGGGCCTGCCGGCCGCAGCCGCAGAGACTTGAGGAACAAGACGCCGTCAGTGTTTTCAACCAGTGAGCGCAACTCAGCCGTGGCTCCCGCCGGAGCTGTATCCAGAAGTGTTGCAAGGGTGCGCTTGCCCAAGCGCCAGCCGGCCAGGGCGACGAAGAATGAAACAATTATTGCCGCTCCAGCATCTGCCATGGGAAAGCCCAGCCACACCGCAACAAGTCCCAAGAGCACTACGAAGGAACTCCACATATCGGAGCTAAAATGCAGCGCATCGGCCTCAAGGGCCTCGCTCGACGTCAGCTCTGCGACCCGTTTCAAGGCGCGCGCCCGGCTGAAATCCACCAGGATCGATCCGCCGATGATGACCACCGCCCACCATGTGACATCCACCTCGACAGCCTCGCCTGCAAGGCGCTTGCAAGCCTCAAATACGATCCAGCCGGTTGTCAGAAACAACAACCCGGTTTCGATGAGTGCCGCCACGCTTTCAGCCTTGGCATGGCCGTAATGGTGCTCCTCGTCCGGCGGTTGGTCGCTCCAACGCACCGCAAACCAGGTGATCAGGGTGGCACCGAGATCAATGAGGCTATGGATGGCCTCCGACAGGATACCAAGGGAGCCGGTCGCCAGGCCAGCCACAAACTTTGTAATGGTCAGTCCAAGGCTGACCAAAACCGAATAGATAACAACCTGGCTCTTTTCAGACGAGGACATGGCGCCTGCATAACCCACTTCAACAGAGTTTTCTTCCAAAAAAATTAGCCATACGGGTGGCGCATGGCAGCAGCCCTAACTATCCATCTTGAGCTGTTCAGACGCTGCGTGTTCTCTGCTATCCCAGAGTACAATCATGACGGTCGAGTCTATTTCACCCAATCTCATATCAGACCGAAAGGCCGGCGCCCTGACGTTTGGCGCCATATTTGCGCTGGAATCACTGGTGCGATCACTGAATTCAACGGTGATTTCCCTGCAGGCCTACGACCTGTTGGGAAGCAGCCAAAAGGTCAGTGAACTCTCGACGCTGGTTGCGGTGTCAGTCCTTCTCACGACCCTTATGCTGCCTTACGTCCTCGGTCGACTACGCCGCCGCTGGGCCTACACACTTGGCGTTATAGGCATGGTGGTTGCCAGCATGTTTCTGGCAAGCTTCACTGTCGTTGGCACGATTGCGGGCATGTATTTCCGCAATTGCGGTGCCGCAATTATGAATATAACACTTTCGCTTTACATTCTGGACCACATCAAGCGCAGTGAATTGGCCCGTGCCGAACCCTTGCGGCTGAGCCTTTCCACATTTTCCTGGATGATTGGTCCGGCAAGTGGAGTGTGGCTCTATACTCGGTTTGGCGCTTCGGGGCCGCAACTCGCGAGCATGTCGGCCGCCGTGGCGCTGCTGATTCTATTCTGGATATTGCGCCTTTCAGATCGCGTCACCATGCCTTCCGGCACCTTGCAACCCTTCAACCCCTTGAGTAATCTTGCGCGCTTTGTGCGCCAGCCGCGTTTGCGCCTCGCTTGGATGGTGGCGTTCGGCAGGTCCTGTTTCTGGTCCACCTTTTTTATCTATGGGCCGTTGTTGATGGTCGAAAGTGGCGTCGGCAAGCAGATTGGCGGTTTGATGATTTCTGCAAGCCAAGGTCTGTTGCTCTGCGCCTATGTTTTTGGAAGGCTGGCCCATCGCTTCGGCGTCCGCTCGGTTATTGGCTTGTGTTTTCTCATGATGGCCATCTCCGCCGTAGCGGCAGGCATGGCTGGCAAGGAACAACCCTATCTGGCAATGGCTTTTCTGCTCTTTGGCGCATTTGCCGCTTCCGGACTCGACGGCGTAGGAGGCATCCCCTTTCTGCGCGCGGTACGCCCCAATGAACGCCAGCGCATGGCAGCGGTCTACCGGACCTTCATCGATTTCTCGGATCTAATTCCTGCAATGATCTTTGCCGTTGCGCTTTCTTATTTTGAGATCGGTATCGTCTTCATTATACTCGGAACCAGTCTCATAGTGATGGGCGCGATAGCTTATCGCTACCTCCCGAAATCCATGTAGTAGAAGCGAAGAAACGGTCAAATGGCCAAGCTGCATCTCGTCATCGCGAACAAAAACTATTCGTCCTGGTCACTCCGCCCGTGGCTGGCCCTGGCCATGGCAGGCATCGATTTCGATGAGTCGATGATACTTCTCGATACGCCGGTCATGAAAAAACAAATCGCCGAACATTCCCCGGCGGGCCGATTGCCCGTATTGCACCACGGCAAGATAACAATCTGGGAAACCTTGGCCATTCTGGAATATCTCGCGGAGACTTTTCCCGCAAAGAACTTTTGGCCAAAATCGAAATCCGCAAGGATTTTGGCGCGGGCAATTTCCAACGAAATGCACGCAGGATTTTCTGGGCTCAGGAACGCCTGCCCAATGAACTTGCGGCGGCCTGTCAAACCGGTGAAGCTGGATGACGCGACGCTCAGGGATATCGCCCGCATTGAAGAAATCTGGCGCGACTGCCGCAAGACCTATGGTAAGGGGGGCAAGTTCCTCTTTGGCAAGTTCTGCAATGCGGATGCCATGTTTGCCCCTGTGGTTACGCGCTTTGAGACCTATGCCATTCCCGTTGCCGAGGATACTAAGACCTATATGGATGCTGTGATGGCGACCAAAGCTTTCCAATTATGGAAAGCGGCTGCACTTGCTGAAACCTGGATTGTGCCCCATGACGAGGTCGACTAGACGCCAAATTCAGTATTAATAACAAACATATCGGTGCTTGGCGCAATCCATCTTGACATAGTGGAGGTTGGCTCCAAATTTTTTCCGGCAACCCGCAAGCGCCTGCTCATAAAATTTCTTTTGTTGGGCCTTGGAGTAGGCCGACCGCGTTGCAGGTTTCTTACCGGCGGCTTCGGCCTCGAGAACTGTTGAAAAAGCAAACAGGACAATGGCTGCCGAAACCGTGAGTTTTTCAAGATTTAACCCTCCACCCAATGCAATCGGCAATTACAGTGTTTACTTACCCTGCTGTTGTCAAAACAATTCAACAGAAGCTGATTTTCTGCTGGGACGAGCGGGAAACGCGCCCTGCAATCTCAAGTTCAAGCAGAACGCCAAGGACGACCGCAGCAGGTAATCCGCTTTCCCTGATGACATCATCAATGTCGACCGGCGTCGGCGAGAGCAGCGACAGGATTTGTTTGCGGTCAGTTGGGTTGGCCTCGGCATTAGTTTCAGGTGGCATTTCGGATTCAGAAAATGACCTGGGAGTTGCCGTGTATTCGGTCCTTAGACTTTCAATCACGTCGCTGGTGCGGGTCAGAAGTGTTGCCCCTTCCTTGATCAGTTTGTTGGTGCCTTCAGCCCGTGGATCAAGTGGGGAGCCTGGCACCGCAAAGACATCGCGTCCCTGTTCTCCAGCAAGTCGCGCAGTGATGAGCGAACCCGAGCGCAGGGCAGCTTCCACCACGATAATCGCCCGCGACATGCCGCTAATGATGCGGTTACGGCGCGGAAAATGCTCCGCCCTTGGAACCGTGCCAGGTAACATTTCTGTAAGCAGCAAGCCGTTGTCACCGATCAATGTCTGCAATTCCGCGTTTTCCGGGGGGTAGAAATTGTCGATGCCGCCGGCAATTACGGCAGCAGTTTGAGTCTGCGATGCTGCTTCGTGAGCCGCAGTATCAATGC
>JBAVOA010000059.1:0-9966 GCA_049691635.1 Aestuariivirga sp.
GGCGGGAAAACTTTTTAAAATCCTCGATGGCTTCATCAGCTGGGCTTGATTAAGTGAGCGCGCCGAGACCCTGCAATACCCCATTGCGCGGAGCTCCCGGCTCAATGTCTGTTTGGCCACTGTCACCCGGAACTCCTCGAAGATCCATTGGCACAGATCGACGAGCAGCCAGCGCACCACGCCGTGGACCGCCGAGCCAGGCCCACTCTCGATCACCCCGGCGATCGCCGCCCGCTGTGTGCTATTGAGCTTCGAGGGTTGCCCCGGTGCCTTGAGGTCTATGAGGCAATCGGGGCCACAGGCGTTGAACTTCACCACCCAGTCCCGTACGATCTGCAGCGTCACGCCACCAATCCCGGCTGCCTCAGTGCGCGTCGCACAGTCGTAAATCGCAGCCTGTGACAGAAGGCTCCTGACCTGCGTCCGGTTCCCGGTTTTCTTCGCGACAACGCGTAGCTTCTTCGCATCAAAATCCGCACGCAGTATCATTGCAATGACGAACCTCCCCCGTTCGTCACGTTGAATCAGAACCCAGCCAATTTGGGAACCATCAAAAGAGTCATCTCTTCAGAGACGAGGTATAAGTACGATGAACTCCGCAGTTTCCGGTTTCACTTTCCCAAACTGCACGACTCACTGAAGTCATATACGCGAATATCAGTACCATGTCTGCCGAGGCAATAGTTCTGTATAACGGTCGAATTCTTTCAGACTTCGACATGTAGTCCTGACCCGCAAGACTTCAAGGTCTATTGAGATCGGTGTGGAGTTTATCAACACTTTCCGGACACTGTGGTGTCTGTGGCCCGCCCACTTCGAAATGGCGCAGACATAACCACGCTTCAAGCCGCGTCATACTACCGGCACCTGCCGGCGCCAGCGGGTCGGATGGCAGCTGGGGCGGAGGGGCAGTGCTCGGCAGAACAATATCACCGCCAACCTCCAGTGGGCTGTCGATGACTCTTCCACCGCCGCTCTGAACGCCGGACACAATACGGGTGTCCGTGTTGCCTCTTTCTTGCGGACGAGAGCCCGCAAACCTGTTTACCCAAGCCCAGACATCCTGTGCCGGCATCACCTTCCAAGATCTCGAGACGGTGACCGGGTCCGAACTGAGCGGCTGGGAGGTTAGCCCATTCCAGGCATCATCCGACTGGCCATCGCAGCAGTGGTTGTCCGCCACAAAAATTTCGGCACCAGGTGAATCTACTGCAAGGTCACCCTGAATTTGGATAGCTGTGATGTTGTCATCGGTGTCTGGCCCTTGCTTGGTCATATTGCCGATCAGGGAGGCCCTGGTGCCAGCGCCTTCATAGACGTGAACTGAATTCCGGCCAGGATTGTAAATGAAATTGTTGGCAACAAAGGCGCTGGCACCTCCGCCGACCACCGGATTTCGCCGCAGGTTACTGATGAAGAGGTTGCCTGCGACCTCGACGCCCAACACCTTAGTGCCGATCAACAGACCCATGGAGTGCACACCTTTCGGGTGACCAGCATTGCGCAGCGCCTCGGCGATCAGCGAATTGCGGATCGTTACACGCTGAAGTTTCTCTCCCCACAGCCCGATACCTTCATCGATCGACCAGCTTGCACTGACGTTTTCAAGCAGGATATCCGATGTCGGTGATTCACAACTCTCGCAAGCCGTCACGGAGATCGCATCGACCTCGTCGCCCTTCTCGGGCGGCGTCTTGCTCCATGGCCTCACGCTGATATGCTGGACAACGACGTTGCTCGTCTTGATCTTCAGGGAGTGGCCATGAAGAGTAATGCCCGGCGCCGGAGCGCTCTGGCCGGCGATTGTCACGTTGGGTCTTTCGATCCGAAGAACTGAGTCGAGTTCGATGGCGCCACCAACGTCGAAGACGATGACCCGCGGCCGATCTTCTTTTAAGGCCTCCCGGAGAGATCCAGGACCCGCATCATTGAGATTCTTCACATGGATGATCTCGGTCGATTTGGACAAGCCTCCTGTGGCCGCGGTGCCGGTCTCGATAGGGGCGGCCAAAGGCGCAGACAATGGCACAATCGAAACCGATAATGAGAGCAAGGCAGAAACAACCATTGGTCCGCAACCAAGGTGCCGGAACTTACGGCACAGAGCAGGGACGAACATAACGACGAACTTCATGACAGAGCCGGCTGGTAGGAGCAGCGCTTCGGCTCGCCAGCAAACCCGCATTGCGTCCATTTGGTGAAGGCAAGCAACCATCGCGTGTCAATGGGCGCTTGCATGCTAGTTGGAAATCGCTGCTTTATCTGCGGTCTTCGCTCGCTCAACAACCTCCAGAACGTCGCCCGGAAACAGAAGGGTGTTTTCGTCTGCGGTCATGTTCGTGGCTGCACCATCAATATTGAGGCGAACGATCTCGTAGGTTGTTGCCATCTCGCTTTCGCTTCCGGCACTTGCAGCGGCCGTCAAAGCGCTTCCCCCAACCAGCAGTTTGGACTGATTGTCGAGTCGCGTCTTCAATATCGAGATTTCCGTCTCCGAGTCCACGAGCGCCTGGACAATTTCTGCCTGGCGCTGGCTTGTGAGGATAGCCGCCTGATTGTCGAGGTCGTTCAGTTCGCGTCCCGAGCGGGTGACCGTCAAGTCCGATTGCCGTCTTTGTTGCTGCATGTCAGAGACGTAACGCTGCACAGCCATTACATCGATCCGGCGCGTAAGGCCCTTGTCGCGGAGACCGGTCATGTCATCAAGCTCCTTCTGCATTTCGGGAACTGACCGGCTCACGTCGACTGAATAGTTCTTGGAGTTCTCAATTTCCTGCTGCACTATCTTCTTTCGTGCATTGATGATTTCGAAGCTTTCAGCCAAAGTATGCTTGCGGACGTTGAAGATTTCCTTCTCCCCGTCCAAAACGCCCTGCTTGCCGGCGCTGTTCAGTTGGTCAACAAGATTTGCGGGGAAATCAATCGCGTCAGCGCCCGACTGCTCCGCGAGCAGTCTCGCGTGCCGGGCCAGAGCCGACCAATATTGAAGGGTTTGGACCTGGTAGTTCTCCTGGCGGTCAACGAGCTGTGCAGGGTCGTTTCTACGGATGAGCGGATTCCCGATGCCCCCCGCCAACGCCAGCGCCTGCAGCACGGTTGTGCGAGCTGAATAGGGATACCGGCCAGGATTGTTGACAAGGCCGAGCACGGAAATTGGTCTATATTCGATCACGCTTACCACAACCCTGACGCCCGATATGTCAGACAGGCTCTTCAGCTTCTCCCTTATCGCATTTTCAATCTCCTCGGCCGTGAGGCCGCTGACCCGCACGCGGCCAATCGCCGGGAGAGTGATCTGGCCCGCATCATCAACCTTGGTGTCGGCGGAGTGTTCGGGAGACAGAAATACATCAATCCGCAGTGTGTCACCGCTCATGGCGCGGTAAGGTTCGGCGGAGGCCACAGAGAACGTCATGGGCGCCAGAGCAAGGGTGGCTGCGAGAGCCGTGGCTCGAAACCACGCCCTGCATGTGAGCGCTATACCGCGACGAGCTGAAACGGACCTGATCTTCATTGCTTTCGCTCCGATCGCGCTGATATGAGCCGGGCTTTTCGAGACAGCTCGAATTACCTACTGGTTGCAATATAGCCCAGAAAACACCTGTGGCCAAGCTGCCCGGTTCTGCAAGCAAGGTCAGAACCGGGGTAATCTTGCAAATGGTTAACGGTGTTCCGAAAATTCAATCCGGCGCCGTAGTGCAAAGAGCGGCTTTGAAGGGGCAGTTGCGGTCGCACCGAACGCTATCCCGTTATTCTCGAATATATGCAAGATGACCGCAAATGAAAACCAGTAGAAATAATCTCCTATAAACAGGCCATTGTTGTGAAAAAAGGCGTGAACGACATAGGCGAAAAGATAGAGCAACGAAATGAAGACAAAGCGCGGATCGTACATCAGAACAATCGCGGCCACCAGCGTTCCGGTCAGGCCATACACCAGGAAAAAATTGAGATAAGCATTATGCAGGCCGAGACGGAACGCGCCGTCCGCATTGACGTAATCGGAAAGGTATTCCCAGTAGAGCCAGGCGTAACCGCCGGGATCAAAGTTCCAGCCAAGACCGAAGGGATGGTCGGTCGCAAGCCTCAGACCGTAGTCATACAGAACCATGCGGCCCAGTGCAGACGCGTCCTCCGTCTCAGCAATACGGGAGCCGGTTGCTCCGGCGTAAAGGTAGACTGCGGCACCGATTGCGGCAATTGCTGCCACAGGAAGGAGCGACCGCAATCGTCCGCTGCGAAGCTGCATAAGCATCTCGCTTGCGATGATTGCCAAGATTGCCGATCGTGTACCATTGGCCAGAAAGGCAATGAGGATCAAGAAGAAGCTGCCATAGTAGAGTAATCGGCGAAGCTCGCCGAAACGATACATGACACTCAAAGCAATGTACGCTGACATGATTTGATATGAAAACACAATGGGTGACAGCGACAGACCCAGGGCGCGGCTGCGGCTGGCGACATAGTTTTGGATCTCCGCGGGCTCGTGCTGAATTTCACCGATGATTTCGCGCAGACGCCAGCCTATTTCGATGTTGGAGAACTGGAGCAGCGCAACCAAGCCGCTCAACGCGGCCCCCGAAAGACTGAGCAATGCGACCGTCCGTAATCCGATGATATTAATGAGCATCATGGTGCTAAACAGGATGAGATAGGGCTGGACGATATTCGATGTTAAGCCATCCAGCGTGCTGACCACATCCCCCTGCTGCCAATAGGTCAGAATCGTTCCAATGACGCCGAGCGCAGCGAAGACTGATGTGATCTCAATATGTTGTCGAAAGAATTGGCGCGAGTCCCTGAAATAGCAAATGAAGATTATGACTGACAGAAGTACTAGGACCAGCGTTCTTACCGGCAGGCCGGCCGATAATTTAGTGAACGCGGTGTAGAGCAACACCACGCAGAGATAGATTGCCGCCAGAAAAATTCTCAACGATCATCCTCCTTCCGCCAAGTACTCCCGTTGACCGTCAACTCACATGATTCAACACAACGCCAGCCAACTTGTTCTCAAGACCGCGTGCCAGCATCTTGGCAGCGGCGATATCCTCCACAGTTGTGCCGCGCGCGTCGACAACCAGAATGATGATGTCGGCCATACCGACAAGCGCTCCTGCTTCCACATTGTTCAACAAACCGGGTGTGTCCAGGACAACGAGGTCATGCTTGCCTCCGGTTGCCTTGAGGAAGTCCGTCATCCCGGGGGTCACTAACATTTCGATGTTGCTGAGCATATTCTCTTCCGCCGGGGCGGAGCAGAATGAGAAGGCGCAACCCGTTGGGATCGTCATGACGCGGGCTGGCGGCAAAGTTCCGTTAACTGCCTGAGCGAGGGAATAAGGCGCAGTAGGCGCGAAACGCTTCGATAGGGTACGCTGATGAACATCGCAGTCGATCAGCGCCGTCTTCTGATGAGCGATGGACGCTGCATATTGTGCCAGCGCCGCAGCGACTGTTGACTTGCCGTCGCCATCGCTAGTGGAGACAATTGCGACGATGCGATGTCCGCGACCTCGGGTTTCTTCGAGAAAACGATGAATGGCCAATATGCCTTGGACGGGCAGCGGATTTCGCTGGTCGGCGAGAACTGCAAACATATCAAGGTTCCTGCCGTGCAGCCGGTTTAGCGAGGCAATGTGAGGCACACCCAAATTACTCTCGATAAGCTGCGGCGTGCGCAGGACGGTCGACATATGGTCCTTTATTAACGCAAGGGTGAGGCCAAGCCCCAAGCCGCCCAGCAGGCCGCCGGCCAAAGCCAGTTTCAAGTTCGGACTGGAAGGGGACTCCGGCACGTCGGCGCGATCGAGTATCTGGACATCGAGCATGGAATAGTTCTGCTCCGTCTCCAGCTGCTTAATGCGGGCGGCCAGTGACAGTAATATCTCTCCGGTGGCCTGGGCTTCTTTCTGCAGTTCGACATAACGATTCATCGCCGTGCTCTTCCCGGCGTACTCCCGTTTCACGTCGGCAAGATTCTTCTCCAGGATAAGCACCTGATTGCGGGCGACCTCATAGTTGTGGCGAGCGTCGGAGATCTTGCTGATTGTGGCAATGCCGGCTCCGTCATCGGAATGGGATTCCCATTGTTGAAGGTCTGCAAGAAGTTTTGCCGCTTCGGAGCGCGCGAGAGTCAATTGCGTTGCGGTCTCTACCACGCCGCGCTCGTCGAGCGTGGAGCCGCCCACGGAGAACACATTATTCTCTATACTGATCTCCTGGAGCTGCTGCTCGCTTTTCGTGAGATCTTGCCGCGCCTGCGCAGCTCGCACCTTGAGAGTTTCGACAGCCCGCTGCGAAGCAGCTTGTTCCATGCGATCGCGTTCAGCAAGGTATTCATCAACAATGGCGTTCGCCACGAGTGCTGCGCGCTCCGGATTCCCGTCAGTGAACTGCACAAGTAGTATCAGCGTCAGACCCTTGCGCCGGACGTCGAGCTGCTGCTGGAAATGGTTCAGTACCGGGAGTGAGATCTCGCCCTGTGCACGATTTCCTGCAGCCTGCGCGGGTATGGGATCAGTTGAATTGTCGTATCCCGTCTTTTCGATAACGCTACGAAGACTGCGGCTGACACGGATGATTTCTACCTGGCTGTCAATCACCGGACCCATCATAAAGCGCGTTGTATCCGCACCGACTGCCTGCGCTTCATTGGTCAGGGGACGGTTGAGGTCAATAAGGACTTGGGCCGTTGCCGTATAGGACTTTGGCGCGATGAAGAGGTAGAGGCCGACGACGGCCACGGCGAGCATCACAGCCGCAATGACATAGATCTTCTCGCGCCAGAGGGATGAGAGGAATTCGCGGACATCCATGAAAGGACGATGGTAGGCCATGTCCTGGCCACCCGCGCTGAACATTCCCATGGAGTCGGACGCGGCCAATTTCTTGCTCTTCCCAATCATTGCATAAATCCTCGGAAATTTAATATCTGTTGGTTAGTGGGTCTTTTAACGGCTTTCCGGAAAGGGGGACAGTCATCAACTGTATTTATCCGTTTGATCACGCCATCAGGAGCTCCAGAGTAGGACAGAACCGTTTGCCGCCGGATCGCCTTTCACGACCACATCACCTCAGAGACTCCAGTAGAGAATGTCGCGGCGCAGGCAAGTCGGATCGAGAACGGACTTGACGTCGATCAGTACGCCACCGCTCCGGACGCGGTCGGCTAGACGGCCGGCCATATCGAGGTACTGACGGTGATTGACTGCGAGAATTAACGCATCAAGGCCGGTGAGGTAGTCCAAGTCACGCAACTTGATGCCATACTTTTCCTGGGCTTCGTGGGCGTCGGCATAAGGATCGTGAACGAGTACCTCAATACCGAAATCCGATAGTTCCGAGACAACATCGGCGACTTTTGAGTTGCGCAGATCAGGAACGTTTTCCTTGAATGTCAGTCCAAGCACACCAACCTTGGCGCCGAGCGGGGGCGAGCCCGATTTGACCAGCATCTTCACCGTTTTGAGCGCGACAAATCGGCCCATATCGTCATTGATGCGTCGGCCAGCGAGGATAACCTGCGGGTAGTAGCCGACCGCCTCTGCGGCCGTCGTCAGGTAGTACGGGTCAACGCCGATACAATGTCCACCGACAAGGCCTGGCGAGAATTTCAGAAAGTTCCATTTTGTGCCGGCTGCGTCGAGCACGTCCTTGGTGCGGATGTTCATTCTATCGAGAATGAGAGAGAGCTCGTTCATCAAGGCAATGTTGAGATCGCGCTGGGTGTTTTCGAGGACCTTTGCTGCCTCGCTCACCTTGATGCTCCGGGCACGATAAACGCCCGCCTTGACGATCCTGCCATAGGCACTGGCCACCCGATCGAGCGTTTCGGCATCTTCGCCGGAAACAATCTTGGTAATGGTCTCGAGGCGATGCTCCTTGTCCCCGGGGTTGATGCGTTCGGGCGAGTAGGCGAGCTTGAAGTCACGACCGCGCTTCAACTTCGAAACCTGTTCGAGTAGCGGGCCGCAGATGTCTTCGGTTACGCCTGGATAGATGGTGGACTCAATAACGACGACAGAGCCCTTGCCGAGATGTGGGCCGACAAGGCGGCAAGCGCCTTCGATGGAACTGAGATCCGGCCGGTTAAGATGGTCGACCGGAGTTGGAACGGTGATGACAAAAAACGTGTTGCCCTTGAGATCCTCAGGATTGGACGTAATCTTCAGCGTCGAGTTCATAAGTTCATCGGTGCCGACCTCTTTCGTCCAATCTTCACGACGCTGTAGCGCCTCAATGCGCCGCTTTGAGATGTCGAAACCAACCACATGCTCGTATGCCCGGGCAAACGCAATGGCAATCGGCAATCCGACATAACCCAGGCCAATGACCGCTATCCGTTCCGGTTCTGAATTCGTGGTTTCCATACACAAAGTTCCCATGTTGAAGTGAGTTTGTCAAAATAATGGATTCTTCGGACCGGCGGGGCCTGCGTTTCTTTTACGGCTTGCCAGAACGGAAATGTACCACGGCATTGCCGCGCGTATCCCTTCAATGACCGTGTGCGTTGGATTGTAGTCGAGGTGCTTTCTTGCCAGCGAAATATCGGCGTGCGAGTGACGTACGTCACCTGGGCGGAACGGCATGTAGACTGGCTCCCGGGTGTAGTGGATGTGGTGTTCCCACAGCGCCTCCCGCAGGCATTTGAACATCTGGTTCAATGTCATGTTACCGCCGACGGCGATGTTGTAGACTCTCCCTTGCGCCTCAGGTCCTGACAATGCGGCGAGGATGTTCGCCTGTACAGCATTGGCGATGAAGCAAAAGTCGCGGCTGGTTTCGCCGTCGCCATTAATGCGAACTTCTTCGCCACTTATCATCGCTGCCGTCCATTTGGGAATCACGGCGGCATAGGCACCATCAGGATCTTGCCTTGGACCGAAGACGTTGAAATAACGCAGTCCGATCGTGTTCAGGCCATAGCAGCGCCGGAAGACATCGGCGTAGACCTCATTTGCATACTTCGTCACCGCGTAGGGCGACAGTGGACTACCGATGTGATGCTCAACTTTGGGCAATGCGGGCGAGTCACCATAGGTCGCGCTTGACCCTGCATAGACGAAGTTGCGGGCGCCGGCCTCCCTTGACGCGCCGATGATATTGACGAAGCCGCTGATGTTCACGTCATTCGTGGTATAGGGGTCTTCAATCGAGCGGGGCACGGAGCCGACCGCCGCCTGGTGGAGAATGTGGTCGCAACCGGCTGCCGCCTTGCGGCACGTCGCCAATTCGCGGATATCGCCTTCAATGAGAGTAAAGTTCCTCCAGTGTTGGCCGGAGACATTGGACTGAACCTCATCAAGATTGCGTCGATGACCGGTCGCGAAATTGTCGAGGCCTACAACGGCCTGATCATTGTTCAGCAGTAGTTCGATCAGATTTGATCCGATAAAACCAGCCGCACCCGTGACCAGCCAGCGCCGAGGAGAGTATCTTATCGCCGAGAGCTGATCGCGGGTGGTCATGACTTTCCCTAGTGCCATTTTGGGTTATTGCAAGAATTACAAGCAAAGCTTATGCCAATTCTCAAGCTGGAGCGGCGCTTTAAGGCGCCGGCAAAGCCTTTGGTCTTTGGAGATTGGTAGCAGTCTGCGTTGGTTTGGCCGTTCTGTTAATGATTTAGGCTTATTTAGGCAAATGTTATTGCGTAAGGTTAATTTACAGAAAGAGTTTCCGGCCAACTCATGAGTCGGTTTGCAACTGTCGGCATTCGTAGGTTTCTGCAGCTCGACTCAAACATGGAGGGGTTGCAAAAACGGGCCATCGCAGCTTGCCCGCAAGTTGCTTTTTTTCTCAATGACGCCAAGTCACGACGATCTCGCCCAGGGTGGCTTGAGCTCCACTTGCGCGGCAATGCTGGCGACTGTCTCTGCGGTCCGCTTATCAAGAACCACGCCATTGGCCAAGCTCTCGCGATAGTTTTCCCAGCGCACTTCGCCGGGCAGCAAAATTCCATCGCCT
>JBAVOA010000060.1:0-7290 GCA_049691635.1 Aestuariivirga sp.
TCATCGCACTGAATACCTGGGCGCGACCCGAAGCAATTCTTGATTTGTCCGTGCGTGCGCAGGTTGACTTTGAACATAGCCTCATCGACCTCAATCCCCCATCTCGCAAGCAAACCAAAAAGCGTCGTCCAATTATCCGGCTAACCGAGAACCTGCGGGGATGGCTGGAACATTGGGGTGAAGATAGGCCACTTTCATATCAGGCGCGGACTCATATCGATGATGACAATGATAACCTTTCAGGCGATCCGTTACCTACATCAAAGCTCAATTCAACCGACGTTCCGTCAAGGGGATGCTTACCCGTAACGGTTTAACCAAGACACAAATCGATGACCTGTTCAGGTTCGCACGGGACAAAAATACGACGCCTCTCCGCGAAGCGATCGCCGCGGCTGAGAAGTCTGGAATAAACCGCATCACGCGATACACATTCCGCCATTTTATGGCGACGCGCGTTCGCGGACTTGCAGAAGTTCGTGTAGACCGGGAACAACGCAGCCTTTGGCTCGGTCATAGTAAACGTGACGCCACGTCATGGTACGAGACCCATGATCCAGAATATTTGCGGGAATGCGCCAGGGCAACGAACCTCATTCTTGAGAAGCTGGACCAACTGACAGATCGGCCTCTTGTTCCCATGAGCGTGAAACAGCGAAGGGCTCTTGGCGGTCTGACAGTCCTCGACAACACTCGGTCGATAAACCGGGGATTAACGTCTGCCAGTTCCTATCGCTGAAGTGAAGACTGATGATCAGCCGACAATCAAATCGGCAAATCACCACCTCTGAACTTAGTCAAAGGCAGCGACCGAAATTCCAACGTTTGTTCTGCATTCATTCGCATTCTTCCGCCAAGTTTCCGCCAAGTCCGGCAAAAATGCAGCGACGCCTCGACAGTTCATTTGTCTTATCTATCTGAACTTATTGAGAAACAGTGGTGGGCGGTACAGGGATCGAACCTGTGGCCCCTACCATGTCAAGGTAGTGCTCTACCGCTGAGCTAACCGCCCACTGCGTGCGCGGATATAAGCGGAAGCCGGGCCTCTGGCAAGCGGCTTATGCCGCCATCATCCGGTCAACCTCGGCCACCAGGTCGCGCAGGTGGAAGGGCTTGGACAGCACCTTGGCGTCTTTCGGCGCCTTGGAATCAGGATGCAGCGCCACAGCCGCAAAGCCCGTGATGAACATGATCTTCAGATGCGGATCAAGGTCGGCGGCGCGCCGCGCCAGCTCGATACCGTCCATCTCCGGCATCACAATATCGGTGAGCAGCAGGTCAAACGTGGTCTGCTTGATTTCCTCGAAAGCCGAAGCCCCTTCGGCAAAAGCGGTCACCTGGTGGCCGGCCTTTTCCAGCGCCTTCACAAGGAAGCGCCGCATGTCGTCATCGTCTTCTGCCAGAATGATCTTTGCCATGGTCTCAGTATGCATCTTATCGCGGCCTGCCCGTTTGTGTTTCAACATTCTTGGTGAACCACGCACTTAACAGGGGTTAGGTAAACGGGAGATGAAGTGTGGACAGATTGTCTTCTCTAGTCAATAATGGTTCGAATTATGGCAGATAACGGATCCGTTTCATATTTTGAGATCCTGGCGCCCCGTACGTGGACAGCCCCTGCCGTGTTCAATTCCCCCCACAGCGGCGCGCATTATCCAGCCGACCTGCTGCGCATGACCAGGCTCTCGGCCACGGCGCTGCGCAAATCCGAAGACTGCTTCATCGATGAACTGTTCATGAGCTGCGTGGACCATGGAGCACCCCTGCTCCGCGCCCTGTGCCCCCGCGCCTATATCGATCTGAACCGCGAGGCCTATGAGTTTGACCCCCGCATGTTTGCCTGCGAGCTGCCGGGCTACATGAACACCAGTTCGCCCCGCGTGGCGGGAGGCCTTGGCACCATTCCCCGCCTGGTGGCGGAGGGCGAGGAGATTTACCGCGAGCGCCTGAGCCTTGGCGATGCGCTGAACCGGGTGGAAACCATCTACCGCCCCTATCACCGCACGCTGAATGCCCTGCTCGACGAGGTGCTGAAGAACATCGGCGCCGTGCTGCTGCTCGATTGCCATTCCATGCCGTCGAACGCCACCAGCTACATCTCGCCGCCCCATCAGACATCGGTGGATGTGGTCATCGGCGACCGTTACGAGGCCTCCTGCCCCGCCGAAATCACCGGCTTCGTGGAAGACCTGCTGCGCGCCCAAGGTCTGCGCGTGGTGCGCAACAAGCCCTATGCCGGCGGCTTCATCACCCAGAACTATGGCTCGCCCACCCTCGGCCGCAATGCCCTGCAAATTGAAATCAACCGGGGCCTCTACATGGATGAACAGCGCTTCGCGAAAACCGTCGACTTCGCCCCCCTCCAGCAGGCCCTAAGTGCCACCATCAAAACCCTGCTTGAAACCCTGGTGGAATTCGCCAATCCGCAGAAACAGGCGGCGGAATAAAAAAAGGGCCGATACACTAAAGTGACCGGCCCAAGTCTAGGGAGGAAACGCCCAAGAAGGGCTGCAAGAGAAGGCAAATGCCTTGGTCTTGCCAGTCCGATATGGCACCGCAGCATTTTCAATTCAAGACATTGGCCAAAAAAACTTTCCAAGTGATCAAATTTGCAACAGTTTCGGATGGCGTTAAAAACAATTAACTGATTGAAAATGCATAATTTTATTTAAAATATAAGGTCCCGGCCATCTTTGTGAGGCGGGCCATGCAGACGCTGCATGGCCGGAAACTCCATTGTGCGTCGCAATATGGCACCTCCCTTGAGCTCCCCGCTGCTCTCCTATAGGACTGGGTGCCATGGACTGGACTGAGCTGACAAACTTCGCCGTGGGCCTGGCCCGCGCCTCGGAAGCCGAAATCCTCCCCTATTTCCGCCAGAACGCCGCCGTCGAGGTAAAACCCCATGTGGACTGGGACCCGGTGACCGAAGGCGACAGGGCGGGCGAGCGCATCATCCGCAAGCTGATCGAAGAGCGCTTCCCCGACCACGGCATCAATGGCGAGGAATATGGCGTCAAGGAAGGCAAGTCCCGCTTTACCTGGGTACTCGACCCGATTGATGGCACGCGGTCGTTCGTTTGCGGCATGCCCACCTGGGCCACTCTCATCGCCCTCTATGATGAGGGAAAGCCCGTGGTGGGCGTCATGAACCAGCCCTTCGTGGGCGACATGTTTTACGGCAATCCCCACGGCGCCTGGAACACCTATCGCGGCACCACAACACCCATCCGTACCCGCACCGGCATTGCCTTGCAGGACGCCGCCGCCGGCACCACTGCGCCGGAACTTTACCGCAGCAAGGCTGACCAGCGCGCCCTGCAGAACCTGCGCAAATCCGTAAAGCTCCTGCGCTATGGCGGCGATGCCTATTTCTTTGCCGTACTGGCCGCAGGCCACCTCGATATCGCCATGGATGCAGGGCTCCAAGCCTATGACATAGGAGCCCTCATCCCCATCATCAAAGGGGCTGGCGGCGCCGTGGGCAGCTGGAGCGGCAGTGTGCCTGCAGAGGGCGGCAACGTCATCTGTGCAGGCTCAAAGGCCCTGCTCGATGCCGCAATCGCGGTGATGTCATCATGAAATCCTGGGCAGACCTGGCATCCACTCTGGTCAACGTGGCCGCCGGACGCGCCCCCGCCGATATGGTCATCACCAACGGCCGCTGGGTGAATGTCCATTCCAGCGAGATCATTCCCGCCATCGATGTGGCCATTGCCGGAGGGCGCTTCGCCTACGTAGGCCCCAATGCCAAAGCGATGATCGGCAAGGCGACCAAAGTGATTGATGCCGCCGGGCGCTATCTCGTGCCCGGCCTCTGCGACGGCCACATGCATGTGGAAAGCGGCATGGTGACCGTCACCGAATTTGCCCGCGCCGTCATTCCCCATGGCACCACAAGCATGTTCATCGATCCCCACGAGATCGCCAATGTGCTTGGCGTGGCCGGCGTGCGCCTGATGCACGACGAGGCTGCGGGCCTTCCCATCAATGTCTTCGTGCAGATGCCGAGCTGCGTGCCCAGCGCCCCCGGCCTAGAGAATGCCGGCGCCACCATCACCCCCGAAGACGTGGCCGACGCCATGACCTGGCCCAATATCATCGGCCTCGGCGAAATGATGAACTTCCCCGGCGTAATCAACAATGATCCCAAGATGCTGGCCGAAATCGCCGCCACGCAAAGAGCGGGCAAAACCGTCGGCGGCCATTACGCCTCGCCCGATCTGGGCCACCCTTTCCATGCCTATGCGGCAGGCGGCCCCGCCGACGACCATGAGGGAACAAATGTCGATGACTGCATCGCAAGGGTGCGCCAGGGCATGCGCGCCATGCTGCGCCTGGGTTCCGCCTGGTATGACGTGGCAGCCCAGATCAAGGCCGTGACCGAGCGCGGCATTGACTCGCGCAATATCATTCTGTGTACGGATGATTGCCATTCCGGTACCCTTGTCTACGACGGCCACATGAACCGCGTGCTGCGCCATGCCATCGCGCAAGGCTTGAAACCCGTCACCGCCATCCAGATGGCAACGCTCAATACGGCCCAGCACTTCGGACTCGAGCGCGAGCTTGGCTCCATCGCTCCGGGCCGCCGCGCCGATCTCATTCTCACCTCCGATCTCACTACCCTGCCGATCGAACTCGTGATCGCCCATGGCCAGGTGATGGCCGAGAATGGCAAGCTGAT
The DNA here is from genome assembly GCA_049691635.1 of Aestuariivirga sp. Lineage (GTDB taxonomy): Bacteria > Pseudomonadota > Alphaproteobacteria > Rhizobiales > Aestuariivirgaceae > Aestuariivirga. The sequence goes on from JBAVOA010000060.1 coordinate 4,688, forward strand.
CGCCGAGCTTCCGAAAGTCAATTATCCTGCCACGGCAAAAAATACTGTGCACCTTGGCAAGAGCCTGACATCTTCAGATTTCGAAATTGCCGCTCCCAAGGGCGCGAACAAGGTTGAGGCCCGCGTCATCGGCGTCATCGAAAACCAGGCCCCGACAAAAGCCCTGCAGCGCCCGCTGAATGTAAAATCCGGCCTCGTCGAAATGGACCGCCAAAACGATGTCTGCCAGATCGCCGTTGTTGAACGACATCGCGGCTTGGGCACCGTGGTTAACGCCTTCGTCTCGGGTTTCCACTACAACGTTGATTGCGCCGTGGCCTCAACCGTGGCCCATGACAGCCACCACATCATCGTGGTGGGCACCAATCATGCCGACATGGCCCAGGCGGCCAACACCCTGAGTGAAATCGGCGGCGGCGTTGTGGTGGTGAGCATGGGCGTGGAACTGGCCCGCGTCGAACTGGTGATCGCCGGCCTCATGTCCGACGAGCCCGCCGAAATCGTCGCTGTAAAAGCCGAAAAGATGGTGGCTGCCATGAAGGCCTGCGGCTGCACCCTGAACAACGCCTTCATGCAGCATTCCCTGCTGGCGCTGGTCGTCATTCCAGAGCTTCGCATCTCCGACATGGGGCTGATCGACGTCACCATGTTCGAGAAGGTCGACCTGTTTCTTTAGTCGTCGCGGTAGACCCGCTCGCGCCGTTCGTGGCGTTCCTGGGCTTCGATGGACAGTGTTGCGATGGGGCGCGCGTCCAGGCGCTTCAGGCTGATGGGATCGCCGGTTTCCTCGCAATAGCCATAGGTGCCATTGTCGATGCGCTGCAGCGCCGCTTCGATCTTGGAAATGAGCTTGCGCTGCCGGTCGCGTGCCCGAAGTTCCAGGGAACGGTCGGTTTCCGAGGATGCCCGGTCGGCCAGATCCGGCAACACGTGATTCTCGTCCTGCAGGTGAGTGATGGTTTCCCGGCTTTCACGCAGGATATCTTCCTTCCAGGCATTCAGCTTTTGCCGGAAATATGCCGCCTGCCGTTCGTTCATGAAAGGCTCGTCGTCAGTGGGCTTATAGTCGATATCGACAAGTACATTCATAAAACGTCACTCCAGCTCAGCGCGCGATCAGGAAAAGTGGAATCCGGTTTTCCGTCCGATCACGCGCCAACTTTTAATTGACGATCACGTTCATCATCTTGGGCCGGCACGGCCCGAGATGATCGTGATCTTCGTGGCGCGGGCTTATAGCGGCCTTGGACTGCTTCGACAATAGCCCGCATCCAGCCCCAAAAACCTTGCAAAAACAGGGCCAGTTTACCGGGAGCGGGCTTCGTCGATTCGGTCGCGCAGCTGCATCCACCAGTAGGAGGCCTGAACCCCGATCCGCCCCAACTGACCCCCGGCCCACCGGGGTGAAAACGGTGCAAAGCGCCGGTATTCGTCATCCCCGTCGGCAATGGCGCGCGCCAGCAGTTGCCCGGCCATCGCCGTGGTGTTCATCCCATGGCCGCCGAAAGCGGTGGCAAACCACTGGCCTTCCGCGTCTCGCCCGATCAGCGGCATCTTGTGCAGGGCATAGCCCATGAGCCCCGCCCAGGCATAATCGATGCGCGGATTTCCCAGTTGCGGATAGGTTGAAAGCATATCGCTTTTCATCTGTTGGGCCAGCTGCGCGGGCTCGGAAACCTGGGTGGTGATTTTCCCGCCCCACAGCAGCCTGCCCTCGTCAATGAGCCGGTAATAATTGCCGGCTCGCCGCTTGTCGGAAATCGCAGCCTTGGTGCGGACCGCATCCTGGTTCAACGGCTCGGTCACCGCGACATAGGTCGCCACCGGCAACACCGCACGGCCGCTGGGCTTGTGGATAGTACGGTCCAATGACGAAACGCAATGCACAACATGCCGGGCAACCACTTCGCCTTCAGCGCAACGCACCCGCCATTCATGGCCCTGCTTCTCTACTCCCAGCGCGGGCGAATTTTCATGCAGGCTGGCGCCAGCTTTCTCCGCCGTGCGGGCCAGCATCAGGCAATAGCGCAAGGGGTGAAAGTGGAAGGCGCTGCGGTCAAAGGTACTTTCAAAATAGCGGATAGAATTCAACTTATCCCGGGTCTGCTCCGTTGACAGAAGCTGGAGGTCTTCATCGTAATCGCGCGCCATCCTGTCACAATGGGTTTTGAGGCCGCCGGTGTCGCGGTGGCGGAGCGCCACGATCCAGCCATCCCCCATCTTGATCGAGGGATCACCCGCCGCGATTTCCCGGCGCACATATTCGCTGCCATGCCTTGAAAGTGAATAGAGGGCGCGCGCCGCGTGAAGCCCCACCCGTTTCTCGATGTTCTCGATTCCCTCGGCAAAGCCATTGGAGACAAATCCGCCATTGCGGCCGGAAGCGCCCCAGGCCAGCAGCTTTGCTTCCAGCAGGATGACTTTACTGTTGCGGCGCGAAAGCTCAAGCGCCGTGGTGAGTCCGGCAAGCCCGCCGCCGATCACGCACACCTGCGCCTTTTCCACGCCGCGCAACACCGCGCGCGGACTATCGGGGCGTGCTATCGTTTCATACCAGGTTGAGGAATTATTAACGGCCTGTTCCATTTCGAGCTTTCCAGAAT